>PBCE01000016.1 GCA_002716845.1 Flavobacteriaceae bacterium
GGCTTAAGCCAATTGCGGGAAAATAAAACCGCGCTCTTGTTCAGAAAAAAATGAACGAGAATTGTGGCCAGAATACCCAGAACGATTCCTGAGGTAAGGCTGGTTAAGAGGGTAGCCACCAAAGTGGTAAGAAAAATAAACGCCTGCTCCTTACCGACCTTATAGATGCTAAAAAGATTTTTTGGTGTGGCCAGTCGATATCCTGTGTAGACCAGTATAGCTGCCAATGCGGGCATGGGAATTTTTTGAATTTGGTGAGAAAAAAGCATTATAAAAATCACCAGAAATGCAGCGTGAAAAAAGTTGGCGGAACGGTTGTTCCCGCCATTATTTGCATTCACTGAACTCCTTGCTATAACGGTAACAACATTCAACCCTCCCAAGAATCCGCTAATACCAGTTGCTATCCCCAACGCCTTTAGGTCTTTATTGATATTGGACCTTCTCTTTAAGGGGTCCAATTTATCAACAGCCTTGATGCTCAGTAAAGACTCTATAACAGCTACCAAAGTAATGGAAAGGGTGTGGCCCATAAAGTCAGATGAAAGAAGCTTACTAAAGTTGGGCCTGGGTAAGGAGGCCATTAGGTTATCGGGTAAAGCAATCATTAAGTTTGATCCGAGTACAGCAGGGGTTTTTAACACCAACTCGTAGTAGTATATTACTCCAATCGACACGATTACCACCCACATTGGGGCTGGGATTAATTGAAAAATGGGGTTGCGCACACGGGTGTACAAAAATAAAAATACTAGACTCAGCCCACCAATAAAACTGGCTAAGATAATTTCCGAAGAAGGGCCGGAGAGTAAATTCTTTACAGAATATGGAATTAGAACCAACTGATCGATGGTATTTCCTTTAACATCGGTAAAACCCAACATCACATGAAACTGTTTGGCTAAAATACCAATTCCTATGGCCGCCAGCATACCTTGCAATGCGGAGGAAGGAAAAAACTCACTCAAGGCACCCAAGCGGAAAAGCCCGAACAGAAATAGTAAAAGACCAGAGAGCATGATGGCCGCCAAGGTGTATAAATAGCCAGAGGCTATTATATCTTTATACGTTTCTCCCTCTCCCAAACCAACAATGGCGGACAGAATTACAATAACCAGACCATTTCCAGGGCCGGTGATGGTGAGGTGTGATCCGCCCAGAATAGAAACTACCATACCACCTGCTATGGCTGCGATAATACCCGCTATAGGAGGCGCCTCTGAGGCGATTGCCAATCCCAAGCCCAAGGGCAACGCGATCAATGAAACCACAAATCCAGAGAAAATATTCTTGGGCAGGTCTCCGACAAATTGTTTAAAAATGGCTGCTTTAGTCATTGTCTTTGGAGTTAATGATTAAAACATCTGTGGGCAACTCTGCCAAAATATGCTCAATATCACGAGTAATTAAACGGTCGATAAAACTGAGTTTATCTACCGCGTTCATCACCAGCAAATCTGCCCGAACAACTTTCGCGTAATGACCGATAGAGTATCCTCTTCTGCCAAAAATACTCTGGGTAGTCCAATTGATATTTTGGGTTAAAGAAGAGGGCAATTTTTTAACGACATCTTTTACGCGGGTTTGCTCCTGACGCCGGAGTTTTTCTTTTTTTAAAGTGGCACGCCTTAAGCTTAGGTCGTCATCCACAGCAACATCAACTTTGGACCTGCTGATTTCCTCGACCAAGGATAGTTTTTTGGCCCCTAAAGATTTTGCAACAGTAAAAGCAGCCCGAATCGTTTCCAAGGTTTGTGGGCTGTCAAAACCGTTAACGACAATGTGTTGGCAAGGAATGCGCTCCACAGAAGGGTTGATTAACAAGAGGACAGAGCACTTCGCTTTTCGGGTAATTTTTCTGGCAATAGATCCGAGATAGAACTTTACAACATTTTCTCTTTTAAGGGCCCCTAATAGAATCATGTCTATGTTAAACTCTTCACTTGCTTTCAACAAAGTTTGTACAGGACTTCCGACCTTCCAATCGACTTTATATTTTTTATTCTGTGCCGGGCAGGAATCGATAATTTCTGTAAAATGAGCTACTTTTTCTGGGGTTTTTCGACCGACATGCACAAAAATCAGCTCACCCTCAAAATAATCAGCCATCCTTAAAGCCTCATAGATATTGGCTTTGAGGTTAGGAGAAAAGGCGAACCCAACCATTATTCTTTTAAAGGTATTCATATGCATACCCTTAATATAAAACTTCAATTTTCATCTTCCAAATTTTCAACCGCAACAAATGCGATTTTTATAAATAGAAACATGAAGTTATGTCCATTACCTGTTTATAACAAAGGAAATAAACCATTCATCTTCAGTAGGGAAATGTAAAAGTATCAGAAGAAAGGCACTTGGATTTGAAACTTTAAATAATTAAAAAAAAGGGTTAATCGTTTAATTTAAGAACAGCCATAAATGCCTGTTGGGGAATTTCAACACTTCCCACTTGGCGCATTTTCTTTTTACCCTTTTTCTGCTTTTCGAGAAGCTTTCGTTTACGGGTAATGTCTCCTCCATAACATTTTGCAGTGACATCTTTACGGAGTGCTTTTATGGTTTCTCGAGAAATTATTTTAGCTCCAATTGCTGCTTGTATCGGGATGTCGAACTGTTGTCTTGGGATCAACTCCCTGAGTTTTTCGCACATTTTTTTCCCAATCGCATATGCATTGTTGGTATGGATCAATGCTGACAAAGCATCAACGGGATTGGCATTGAGTAGGATATCGACTTTCACCAATTTTGAGGAACGCATTCCTGTTGGGGAGTAGTCAAACGAGGCATAGCCTTTTGAAACGGTCTTTAACCGGTCATAAAAATCAAAAACGATTTCGGCAAGGGGCATATCAAAACTCAATTCGACCCGTTCTGTGGTTAAATAGGTTTGGTTTGTTATAATGCCACGCTTTTCTATACATAGCGACATCACATTCCCTACAAAATCAGATTTAGTAATCACCGATGCTTTGATGTAGGGCTCCTCGACACGATCCAAGAAGGAAGGATCTGGTAAGTCAGAAGGATTGTTGACCATTATGATCTCATCGGCTCTCTTTTTGGTATAGGCGTGGTAGGATACATTGGGCACCGTAGTGATCACCGTCATATTAAATTCCCTTTCCAACCGCTCTTGAATGATTTCCAGATGGAGCATTCCCAAAAAACCACAACGAAATCCAAAACCTAAGGCGGCAGAACTCTCGGGAACAAAAACAAGAGAAGCATCGTTGAGCTGAAGTTTTTCCATACTCGCCCTAAGTTCTTCATAGTCCTCATTATCAACAGGATAGATGCCAGCGAAAACCATGGGCTTTACTTCTTCAAAGCCTTCGATCATCTCCTGAGTCGGACGCTCTGTTTCGGTAATGGTATCTCCTACTTTAACCTCTTTGGCCTCTTTGATTCCCGTTATTAAGTATCCAACATCTCCTGCCTGGATTGATTTTTTAGGCTCTTGCTTGAGCTTTAACGTTCCAATCTCGTCTGCAAAATAGGATTTTCCAGTGGCGATGAACTGAATTTTTTGCCCCTTTTTGATCTCGCCATTGATGACCCTGAAATAAGTCTCTACACCCCGAAATGGGTTGTAAATAGAATCAAAAATTAAGGCTTGCAGTGGTGCGGCTACATGTCCTTTAGGAGGCGGAATTTTTTCAATAATAGCAGATAGAATTTCCTGGATGCCAAGGCCTGTTTTGGCAGAAGCGGGAATGATTTCCTTGGGTTTGCATCCCAAGAGGTCAACAATATCATCGGTCACCTCCTCGGGATTTGCAGAAGGCAGGTCTATTTTGTTGAGCACGGGAATGATTTCCAAATCGTTTTCTAATGCGAGGTAGAGGTTGGAAATGGTCTGCGCCTGAATACTTTGCGCAGCGTCAACCACTAAAAGTGCTCCTTCGCAGGCCGCAATAGAACGGGACACCTCATAGGAAAAGTCTACATGCCCAGGGGTATCAATGAGGTTAAAAACATATTGAGCACCTTTGTGCTCGTATTCCATTTGGATGGCGTGTGATTTGATGGTGATGCCCCGCTCGCGCTCCAAGTCCATATCATCCAGAAGCTGCTCTTGTTTTTCTCGAAATGTAACAGCACCAGTAAAATCAAGTAAGCGGTCTGCAAGTGTGCTCTTACCGTGATCGATATGGGCGATAATGCAAAAATTTCTAATCTGTTTCATCCACGCGTTTTCCGCTGCTCAGGCAAAGATACTTATTTTGAATACGCCCATTTTGGTTTAGGGATAATTTTTAAACTTACTGAGATTAATTTTTTATCAGATTAGATCAGTCTGTTCAAATCTTGTCTCCAATCCTAAAGTAAGAAACTACTTGTCCCACCCCCGCAATAATGCCAGAATAAAAACGTCATTGGAATACAAGATCGCCTAGGATTTTAAAATCGTTCCTTTTGATCTGGATTGGAAGGAAATGAAAGCAGCTGAATAGGGGTTATATTTTTCGTTAAATTAGGAGAAATTTTTTCCTATGAAAACCCTTTCCAAAACCCTTCAAGTCCTTTTGGCTATTACTTTTATTTTTTCCGCTTATACCAAAGCATTGGGACCAGGTTTTTTTGAAATCACATTAATGGATCAAGGCTTGGCCCCCAACAGGGCTTTTGCAGGACATATGGCCCGTTTCTTTATTGGTCTGGAGTTCGCCCTGGGGTTTCTGATGTTTTCCCCTTTTTACGTTAGGCAATTGATGCAGTTCACTTTTATATTGTTGGGGGGTTTTACTGCCCATTTAATTTATCTCTGGTCTATTGGTGATACGGAAAACTGTGGATGTTTCGGAGAGATGATTTCCATGACACCTGAACAGTCGATCCTCAAAAACCTGATTATGCTGGCCGTTGCATTTATCGTATATAAAACGGCGCATAAGCAATCCATTTCAAAGATGCTCCTTTTTGGGTTTTCAGGGCTTACAATTATAAGCATGTGGTTGTTTTTACCCATGCCAAACCAAGAGAAGTTCCCTTTTGAGAGCTTTACTCATTTTGAAAATAAAGGGCGTGTGGATCTTTCTTCGGAAGAAAAATTAATTGCCGTTTTCAATTTAGATTGCGAGCACTGCCAAGAAACAGCGGCGGAATTAGGTGAACTCGAGAGGGTGCACGAAGACTTTCCCGATCTCTATGTACTTTTTTATAAAGAGGGGGCCACCACCGTCGATGAATTTGAAAGCCTTACGCAATCCAAATTTCCTTATAGTTTTATTGACGTGAACACTTTTTTTGATTTAATAGGCGATTCTCCCCCCAGGATTTATCATTTGGTCAGTGGAGTGGTCACCTCCATTTGGGACAAGGATTTTGACCAAAACATCTCAAATACTTTTGACCTAACAAAATAGGTTATATCCCTTGAGGAATTTATTATTTTTGTAATCAAATGGTAAAAATTGGCGACATAGCGGTTGGGAATTTCCCTTTGTTACTTGCACCTATGGAAGATGTCAGTGACCCCCCTTTTCGTGCCTTGTGTAAAGAAAACGGTGCAGACGTCGTTTACACTGAGTTCATCTCCAGCGAAGGGCTGATTCGTGATGCCGCAAAGAGCATTCAGAAATTAGACATATACGAAAAAGAGCGCCCAGTGGGGATACAAATCTTTGGCGCAAATTTGGACGCAATGCTTCGTTCAGTTGAGATAGTTGAAGCTTCCCAGCCCGATATTATCGACATTAATTTTGGCTGTCCAGTTAAAAAGGTGGTGAGCAAAGGAGCGGGTGCGGGCATCCTTAAAGACATTCCCTTAATGGTAAAGTTAACTGCAGAAATGGCAAAGCATACTTCCCTCCCTTTAACGGTTAAAACGCGACTGGGCTGGGACTACGATTCCATTAAAATTGTTGAAGTCGCAGAGCGCCTTCAAGACGCTGGCGCCAAGGCCATTTCGATTCATGGCAGAACCAGGGCGCAGATGTATAAAGGGGAAGCCGATTGGAAACCCATCGAAGCGGTAAAGAACAACCCTAGGATGCACATTCCTGTTTTTGGAAACGGCGATGTTGATAGCCCAGAGCGGGCCATGGAAATGAGGGACCGCTATGGATTGGATGGTGCTATGATAGGTCGGGCCAGCATTGGAAACCCTTGGTTTTTTAATCAAGTAAAACATTATTTTGAAAAAGGGACCCATGCGGAATCTCCCACATTAAAAGACCGGGTAACGGTAGCCAAAAGACATTTAGAAATGTCCATTGCTTGGAAAGGGCCAATATTGGGTATTTTAGAGACCCGTCGACATTACACCAACTATTTTAAAGGCATCCCCAACTTCAAACCCTACCGTACATCCATGGTTACTGCCAATGACCCAAATGAAGTCTATAACACCTTAGACAGGGTATTGGAGGAGGTGACAGAACCGCTCTGGATATAAATTAAGATTTAGCACCACGGCTGGCCCATGCGGAAGCTACACTTCCCAAAACAACAAGCGTCGTGGCCACCAAAATCAGATTTTCAAAATCCCAGATCACAGGATAGGGTAAACTTGTTCCCGGAACATAGATAAAGGGGTCCCACTGTTGGATCAGGATCACTACAGAGGAAATAAAAATCCCGATTCCTCCACCGAATAGAATGATGAGCATTCCCAAAAGAAAAAAAGTGTGACGGATACTTTTTTGGGTCATGCCCATGGCCTTTAAAATCGTCATTTGTGATTTTTTATCTAAAATCATCATAATCAATGCACCGACTAGGTTAAAAAGGGCGATGATCAAGACCAATGTAAAAATTAGATAAATCACCAAGTGTTCGGTATTAAGCATTTTATAGAGGGCCGTATTGAGCTGAATTCTGTTTTTTACTACAACGGAATCTCCTAATTGACCAGTGATTTTCTGCACAATAACTTTGGGGTTAGCGGAACGCTTGGTTTTAATTTCTATGGACGAATATTGGTTCTTAGGGTATTGCAATAAATCACGTGCAAAATCCAAGGTGCAGAAAAGGTATTTGTTGTCGATATCTTCGCTGATTTGATAGAGGCCTATTGTAATCGCCTGTTGGGTAAAAAAAGGATTTTGGTTAAGATTATCCCTGCTGTTTTTTTTGGGAATACTGATGTTGAGAGATGCGCTGTAATCGTAAACGCCCAAGTCCATGTCAGCACCTATTCCAAAACCAGCGACTATGGTGTTGGTGTCTGGTACCAACCATTCGCCAATGGCCACAAGCGAATCGGCAGGAATTACGGAAAGGTATTCCGGGCCCACTCCCTTGAGATAGGCAACTTGGTTTTTTTCTTTAAATGAAAGAAAAACTTTTTCTTCGAGAATCCCGCTAACCGCTTCAATTCCCTCTATTTTTTGAAGTCCAATGAGTATGGTGCTGTCTGCGGCAATGGTTTTTCCCTGAGCTGCGACAACCCTGTAATCAGGATCAAAAACATTTGAGAATGACAAGCCGAACTCTTTGAGCCCACTAAAGGCACTTAGGACAATCATCAAGGCGGCTGTAGCGACCACAATCACCACCAATGCGATGGTATTAATTCTATTGATGACGGTCTGCCCACTTTTTGAAAAAAAATAGCGCCATGCAATTTTAAAAGCTACAGACATGATTTATTTTTTTTGTCTTTTGGGAAGCTTTTCTCTGTCCTCAATGGGGTTTTGAGGTTGATTTAAGGCTTTGTCAATTTCCTCTTCGTAGTCCAAAGAGTCATCTAAAAAGAAAGAGAAATCTGGCATCCGACGCAACTGATGTTTCATTCTTTTAGCCATGTCTAATCGGATGTGAAAAGCGTTGTCTTGAATACCCTTTAGATAGTTACTGGCTTTATTTTGCGGAAAAATGCTTAAATAAACTTTGGCAAGCGAAAGATCAACCGTTACACTTATCTTGGTGATAGAGAGGACCAAATTAGACATCCCCTGATTTCTGATGGCATTTTGAAGCATGGATGCAAGCTCGCGTTGAATCGCAGCTGCAACCTTTTTTTGTCTTGATGTTTCTTCTGTACCCATAGTTAACAAAAGTAGGCATTCCTCAGGATAAATGTTATTTTTGAGGTCATGAGTAAAACGCACCTCGGTTTATTTCTTTTTTTTGTTTTTGCAACAAGTGCAGTCAGCGCTCAAAAAGACATTGCGCATATGCGCCAATTAATCTTTGAAAAAACAAATGTCTTACGTCTGCAAAAAGGCTTGCCAAAGCTGTTGCTTTTAGATTCGCTAATGGACTTAGCACAAATGCACAGTGAAAACATGGTAAAGTTTGATTTTTATGCCCACACGGATCACCTGGGTCACAACCCCATCCAACGGGCAAAGGCGCAGAAGCTAACGGCTTGGGTTAAGAAGGGAAATAGGCTACACGGAATAGCAGAAAATATTGCCAAAACACCCTGGTTTAAGAATGTAAGTGGATGTGGAGATACCCGCACCAATGTGGCTTTAACGGATTGTATGGTGGAAGGCTGGAAAAATAGCCCGCCTCATTACAAAAATATCTTGGGAGACTTCACCCATCTTGGCGTTGGATTGTACTTGGACGACAAGGGAATGGCTTACGGTACCCAAAACTTTCGGTAGCTTACCAGGGGACCTCCTCCCACTTGTACTCTGAGCTCAACCGGAAAGCACCAATAAACTTTTTCCCCCACTGATCTGGCGCGATAAGTGAAAGATAGGCGTCCTTTTCTCCTTGGTAAAGAAAGTAAGTCTCTCCTACTAAGGGTTCAAACTTAAACTTAGCCATATAGACTTTTTGTGTATCACTGGCTGATTTTACAAAGTCTTTAATTTTACTTTGCAACTCCTCCAATTCCGTCTGGAGTTGTTTGGAGACCTTTTCAACTCCTTTTTGCTTGAAAGCATCTACGTTGGGAACTTGGATAACGGGACCGCTCGCTTGAGAAGCAAAAGGAAGTAAACGGGCAATATAGTCTTCCTGCTCTGGATCCCAAACAACCTGATCTGGCTTCTTCTTTTTCAATTTAAACTTTTTTCAAAGATAACGAGTTTCTATTCCCCGTGTTTTTTTTAGAAAAGAAGTTACTTCTTAAGGTCTCTAATGGCCTTGTAAACCATAAAAACCAAAACAATAATGACGGAGTAAACGATTATGTTGCGCAGAAAGTATCCCATATTTTAATCTTTTGTCAACCACAATCGCGTGAGCCAAACTTCCTCTCCGTCGATCACTTGAGGTAATTCGGTAACGTGATCTAAATGATATTCTTTTTTCTCATAAAAAGATAAAACCGAACCGATAGAGCCCAACGACAGAACTTTCTCTACTGGTGGCGCAACACCAGAATCTTCTATAACAACAAGTGTTTTAAGCTGTGCGTCAATCTTGTTTCCAGGAATGGATAGGATCAACCGCTCTGCAGGGTCAGTTTGTATATTGTCATGATGGGATTTTAATAAATACCCGCCCCCAAGGGTTGCCAAATAAAAAACAAAAACAATAAAAATTGATGTTCTATCTGTAATGTTCATCATAACGGATTATACTGGTAAAGATAAAAATTTAGAATCATCTGTTTGTAGAGTTACTTTTTCGCAACCGAGGGCAGAATATTCTTCAGCCCGAGGCGACTCGTTTCACTAAAATCTAACGGTAATTGTAAACACTAATTTTATTCAATTAAAATTTTATAATCGTGTTACTAATTAACAAATTAATTAACTTTGAACACAACTAATGTTAATAAACTACATTAATACAAAATTTAAATTAACATAATGCAATGATAAACCCCGGTTTAGAAAAAATATCACCAGATGTTGGTCATTCCTACAAATACGCCTGCTTTGATGAGGATTCCCCAAATACAAACAAAATCAAATGGCACTACCACCCCGAGATAGAACTTGTATATATCAATTCTGGAATAGGTAAACGGCAAGTAGGAACCCACCTGTCGAATTATCAAGATGGGGATTTGATTTTAATAGGATCTTATCTTCCCCATACGGGCTTTACAAAAGGATTTGAACCGGGGAAAAAAGAAATTGTGATCCAGTTCAAACCAAACATCTTTGAGCCTGCATTCGAACACCTGGTGGAGCTGAAAGTCATTCATCAGCTTATGGAAATGTCTAAGAAAGGTATTGTTTTCAGTGGGCCCATTAAGGACGACATTGGTCTCCGGATGGAGGGGCTACAATATGAATCTCAGATCGATGCTTTTTTGACCCTTATCAAGATATTATATGATCTTGCAAAGGTTAAAGATAAAAAAATTTTAAATGCCGAAGGTTATGCTTTTATCAGTAGTCCAAGTGAAAATAAGAGACTTAAAATCATTTTTAATTACATAAGAGATCATTTTATGGAATCCATAGCGTTGGAGGAAATTTCATCCCAAGTGTTTATGACCCCCCAATCTTTTTGTAGGTTTTTTAAAAAGAGCACCAACAGAACATTTACTTCATTCTTGAATGAGTACCGCATTAATCACGCTACAAAATTACTCATAGAAACCGATGACGAAATAAAAAACATTTGCTACGCCAGCGGCTTTAATAATCTTTCTAATTTCTTCAGGAATTTTAAAAAAATTACCCAGTTGACCCCCATATCCTACAGGGTGGAAATGATGTCAGAGTTAGAAATTTAAAGGTTTTCGCCCTTTTCGTATTTGAATGGAAAAATTTCGGAATATTGATGGGCTTCCTTAATGATATCCTCCATTTTTTTCACGATTTTGGGGTGCTGATCAGCTAAGTTGTTTTCTTCACCAAGATCATCTGTCAAACGATAGAGCTCAATTGGAGCATTCGGATCGCTCGACATGTTCATTCGGATCCCTTTCCATTGATCAAGCCGAACGGCCTGCCTGCCCCCTCTTTCCATAAATTCCCAGTATAGGTATTGGTGTTTCTCCTGATTCCTGCCCGTCAGCGTGGGTAAGAAAGAGATGCCGTCGATTTTATTGTATTTTTTTTGAAGCCCGGCGATTTCAATGGCCGTGGGAAAAAAATCCCAAAAGGCTGAAAGGTGATCGGTGGTTGAATTAGCAGAAATTTTTGTTGGCCAGTAAGCAATCATCGGAACGCGAATACCGCCCTCATAAAGATCTCTTTTATAGCCCCTTAGCGGACCATTGCTATCAAAATAATCTGGGTCTGCTCCTCCTTCAAGATGTGGTCCATTGTCTGAAGTAAAAATAATAAGGGTGTTCTCGGCGATGCCCAAGGTATGTACCTTGTCTATAATCTCACCTACTTGTTGGTCTAAAATATCGACCATGGCCGCAAAAGCTGCATGACACTCAGCTTGGGAATTGTACCTCCCGACCTGGTATTCTCTTTCATCAAAGCCTTTTTTCTTGGCTGTAAATGTTTTTTCAGGTAAAAACCGCCCGAGATACTTAGTCATATATTTTTCCGGAGCAATTAATTCAGCATGGGGAATAACAGAAGGGTAATACATAAAAAAGGGCTCCGATTTGTTTTTATCTAAGAACGTTAAAGCTTTTTGTTGAATTAAATCTGGGGCATAGGTTTCGGTGGTCTTTCCATGGTTACCGACAAGGCTGTCTATTTCCTGATTGTACCACAAGTGAGTAGGATAGTAATTGTGGGCCACGCGCTGACAATTGTAGCCGTAGAACTCATCAAACCCTTGAAAGTTTGGATCTCCTTCTGAACCAGGATAACCCAGCCCCCATTTTCCGAAAGCTCCGGTTTTATATCCGTTATCCTTTAGGACTTCGGCTATGGTCAGCGCATCAGATTTCAGTGCGTATTGCCCCTCATTTTTAAGGGTATTGCCTCTCTCAGAGTTCCCCCGTATAAAAGTATGCCCTGTGTGTTGCCCTGTCATTAATGAGGATCTGGACGGTGCACAAACAGTGGAACCCGAATAGTGTTGGGTAAAGCGTATCCCTCCTCGGGCCAATCGGTCTAAATTTGGGGTTTTTAAAAGGGATTGACCGTAGACCCCTATATCTCCATACCCCAGGTCGTCGGCCATGATAAAGATAATATTTGTCGGTTTTTTACCAGCAGCGGTTTTGTCTTCTGGGTTTTGACAACCGAATAGAATAGCAACTAAAAAAAAAGTTAAGGTTTTGTTCATTATTTAAGTTTTTTAATAAAGAAGTTTGGGTTGGATCACATCAGATACAAAAGTTCCAAATATTGCAGCAAAAATCACACCAATAATGGGAAGAAAACCTGCCCCTAAGTTAGAATACATCGGACTTGGGCAAGTCCCTGAAATCGCCCAGCACCCTCCAAAAATAATGCTTTCATACAGATAGCGTTTACATCCATTTTCTTTGTTGGGAATCGTTGTTGGACGCTTATCCAAAACCGATTTAATTTTAAGTTTTTTGATGCTGAAGGTAATGATGACGATCAGAAAAACTGCCGAACCAATAACCCCATACATGTGAAATGCGTTAAACTGAGACATCTCATAAATTCTGAACCAGGAGGATACTTCTGACATGTATAATGTTATTACAAAAAATGTACCAATTATAAAAAAGAGTATGGTTTTCATATGATTAAAAAAGTAATGGCAGAATAAAATGGTTTATAAATTGACCTCCTGTAAAAAAGCCTGCCATAGTAATCACGTAGGGTAGTTGTAAATTGGAGATTCCACAGATGGCCTGTCCCGAGCTATAGCCTCTAGCATACTTGGGGCCAAAACCTTCCAGAAATCTACCAAAGTAAAACAGTAATAAAATATAAGGGTTTGAAAAGGTCGCATTAGAAAAAAGACGGTCGGGCGTAAAATGCCTTCCTGCATCAGTCATTCCGATGGAATTCAGTTGATCTATCGTTAATGGGGATAGGGCTACCGACTAGGTGCTGGCAATGTGGTTAGCAGTAATAAACCCTCCCAAAATCACTCCCAGATAAACGACCAAATTCCATTTTTGTGCTTTCCAATCAAATTGAAAAAAAGAGACCTTTTTCGCAGCGCCCATCATCGAACAAACCGTTCTGAGTCCTTAAGACATCTCAAAAGATTTTCCAGTCCACAGGAGTAAAAATAAAACGATCGAGATCATGGTGCCGCCAAAACACCTAGGCCAGGGTTGTTTTAAAAATTCTATCATTTATGGTTTAAATTGTTGTTGGACAAATATAATCTGTTGTTGATATTCCCGATGCTTTAATGGACTTGAATCCCCCCTTTATATCTATCAGATTGTGAATCCCCCCCTTTTTTAGAATAGATGCGGCAATCACACTTCTATAGCCACCAGCGCAATGGATGTAAAAATTTTCACCCTCAGGAAAATGATTCAGATGGTCGTTGAGGAAATCCAAAGGAGTATTGTTGGCTGAAGGAATTCGCTCTGAAATGAATTCACTTTCTTTACGCACATCAAAAACAGGGGCTTTATCTTTTTGAATTAATTCCTTTAATTCCTCTGCATCGATTCCACTGATGATGTCATAATCTTTAGTGGCTTTTTTCCAGGTGTCAAATCCCCCTTCCAAATAACCTAAGGTTTGATCAAAACCTACTCTAGAAAGCCGGGTGACGGTCTCTTCCTCTCTGCCCTTGGGCGCTACTATGAGCAAGGGCTGGTTTACGTCCCCGATCAATGCGCCTACCCAGGGAGCAAAACCGCCGTCTAATCCAATGAATATTGACTGGGGAATATGACCTTTTATAAAATCGTCTTGGTGTCTAACGTCAAGAATTATTGCTCCTGACTCGTTGGCCAATAACTCAAAATTATCGGGTGACAATTTTTTCATACCCCGGTCCAACACTTTATCAATGTCATCATAGCCCGACTTGTTCATTTTAACATTAAACGGAAAGTATTGTGGAGGGGGCAACAATCCATCTGTTATTTCTTTGACAAACTCCTTCCGTGACATATCTTGCCGCAAGGCATAATTCATTTTTTTTTGGTTTCCCAAGGTGTCAACCGTTTTTTTCATCATATTTTTTCCACATGCAGAGCCTGCTCCGTGAGCAGGATAAACCATTACATCATCAGCTAAAGGCATGATTTTATTTCTCAAACTGTCAAAAAGTATACTGGCCAAATCCTCTTGGGTTTTGTTTCCTTTTTGGGCGAGGTCGGGACGCCCTACATCTCCAAGAAAAAGCGTATCTCCACTAAATATCGCAATATCTTTTCCACTCTTATCTCTCAGCAGGTAAGTTGTGCTTTCAATGGTATGACCTGGGGTGTGCAAAGAAATGATGGTACAATTTCCTAAAGGAAACTCTTGTCCATCTTTTGCTATAATGCTTTCAAAATCTGGATTTGCATTTGGACCATAAACAATAGGAGCGCCACTTTCTTTGGAAAGGGTAAGGTGTCCACTAACAAAGTCTGCGTGAAAATGGGTCTCAAAAACATATTTGATGGTCGCATTATTTTGTTGTGCACGCTCCAAGTAGGGAATGGTTTCTCTTAATGGATCTATAACTGCTACCTCTCCTTCACTTTCAATAAAATAGGTCCCTTGTGAAAGGCAACCCGTATAAATTTGTTCTACTTTCATTTTACATAATTTAAATTATTTTGATCGGATAATTTCTTTTCTATTTTGGAGTTTTTTCACCTCCAATTTATTTTACAGCCGAATCAAAGCTATAGAATAAATTTTACCCCGGATTTTTTTAATATACTATTTTAAAAAAAAGGTCTCTAATAGGCCCAATAATATTTACCCAGAGCACGAGTCGCCTTCTTAAAGATAGTACAACAGCAACTCCTCTCCATTACCATTTCCTCGCGAAATATTTATCACTCCAGAGATCATTAATGGAATTCCAAATACGGGCGCACCAATATCCATCATCATAAAGTCTTCAGCAATTTTCTTTAAAGCCCCTACTTTGGCAATCTCTAGAATAAAGTATTTATCGAAAATATTTCCAAAAAGCTCTTTAAGCTCGAGAATCATCAGGACTGTTTTAAATTCACCTGTAATTTATGTATTAATTTCCCATAATTTTTAATATCATATATTGTTAAATAGTTTTTCTCCCTATTAAACCTATTAAAATAATAGCAGTCTATTGATACAAATAAACCAAATGAAAATGACCTTTTTCCTAATTAGCATGCTGCTGGTTACAAATGTTTTTGGTCAACAAAATAATTTTGAAGTCGAAGGCGTTGTCGTTGATCAATCATCTCAAGAGCCCATCCCTTTTGCCACAGTTTTATTGGTAGACAAAAGCACCCAAAAAGTGATTACAGGAACCACTACCTCCGAAGAGGGATCCTTTGCCATATCATCTGCTTCTAAGGAAATTTATGTTGAGATCAGTGTTATCGGATATGAAACCATTAAAAAATTCGATTTCCAGATCCTTGATCGAACGGTTGATTTTGGAAAAATACTACTGAGTGAACAGTCACAAAGTCTAAATGAAGTAGAAGTGGTTGGAGAGGAGTCAACAACAGAGTTTAGATTGGATAAAAGGGTCTTTAATGTAGGAAAAGATTTAAGCAGCTCTAACGCCAGTGCATTGGAGGTATTGGACAATGTCCCTTCGGTAACCGTCAGTATTGAGGGTCAAGTAAGCCTAAGGGGAAATGCAGGCGTACAAATATTGATAAATGGAAAGCCTTCTGTGCTATCCAGCGAGGGGGGAAATGCATTGGGCTCAATCACGGCAGAGATGATAGAGAAGGTTGAGGTCATCACCAATCCATCGGCGAAATATGAGGCGGAAGGAACGGCAGGAATAATTAATATAGTGATTAAAAAAGATGATCGAGAAGGTATCAATGGCTCATTTTCACTGAATTACGGTGAACCGGAGAATAACAGTGCGGGTTTAAGCCTGAATAGAAGAACTGAAAAATTTAACTTGTTTACCCAAATGGGCTATGGCTTGAGGAATTATCCTCGGGAAGGTAGCAATAGAAACCAGGATTTTATTTCCAATAGTCGGGTACTGACCTCTGGAACTCAATACAGAAAAGAGGAGTTTTTTAATATCATATTGGGAACAGACTACTATATTAACCCCCAAAACGTGATAACCCTTTCAGGGTTTTATGCCTATGAAGCAGAGGAACAACCGTCCAATACCAATGTGCAACAGTTTCAAGACCAAACCCAACTGACCTCTGAGTGGAACAGAAAAGAGGTGACCACTGCCGGCAACCCAAAATACCAATATGAATTCATTTACAAAAGGGATTTTTTAGATGATCAGGACCACTACCTTATTTTTAGTGCTACTGGAAACTTATTCAGTAAAGAACAAAGCTCAGAATTTTTCAATAGTACAGTTTTAGGACGAGGAGCTTTTGATGATCAGCAAACCCGCACTTTTTTTAGAGAATCGGTACACACTTTTAAATTAGATTACACCCATCCATTTGGAGACTATTGGTCAGCGGAGGGGGGTTTTCAGTATTCCAGCAACGACGTGAGTAACGATTATGAAATTAAGGACGATGTTGAAGGTGTATGGGTAATCAACCCCGGATTCACCAATGTGTTTGAATTTACACAGAACGTTTTGGGGCTATATGCCGTCACTGCTTATGAGTCTGATTCATGGGGAATGCAATTGGGGCTGAGAGCTGAGAATACTATTGTAAATACTCACTTGGTGAACACCAATGAAAAAAACAGTCAGGATTTTACAGACTTGTTTCCCTCTATGAATACCTCCTATAAATTCAATAATTCTTTTTCGCTACAAGCGAGTTATTCCAAAAGAATCTACCGCCCCAGACTTTGGGATCTCAATCCATTTTTTAACATCAGAAACAGTTTTAATTTCAGAAAAGGTAACCCTGAATTGAAAGCTGAATATTCAGACTCATATGAGCTTTCGGTAATTTATATCAAGGGAATTGGCTCATTTAACATGAGTTTGTACCAGCTGCTCACTACCAATACCATTGAGTCGGTCACCACATTTCAGGACAACATAAGTGTTCGTGGCCCTCAGAATTTGGGAATAAAAAGGGTAAATGGATTAGAAATAAATGGAAAAATTAACCCCAGCCCTAAAATAGTTGTGAGTGGAGATTTTAATTTTAATACTTTCGACCGAAAGGCGTCCTGGCAAGGACAATCTTTTGATTTTACTGGGAACAGTTGGCTTTCCGAAATCACGTCTAAATACAAATTTCCAAAAAGTTTAGATGTCGAAATGAGTTGGAACTATCAGTCAAGGTTCAAGACGATTGACGGGGAGTCACTTCCGAGTCAATTTTTAAATTTTGGAGTGAGAAAAAAACTCTTAAAAGGAAAAGGGGTGATAAGCTTTAATATCAGGGATCTTTTTGCCACCCGCGTTCGGGAGAACCTTACCACGCGTTCCAATTTTAATGTCTGGAGCCGTACCTCCTATGGAAGTTTCTGGGTGCTGGGATTGAGCTTTGGATTTGGAAAGGGGGAGGCTATGGAATTTTCTGGTCGAAGGAGGTAACTCTTTTGCACGATTTTTTATTATATTGTCAAAAAACCTGTTAATCATGAAAATTAAAACTATTTTTAAAACCTGTGCAGTGCTTTTTTTGATTCAAGGCCTCCCTTTATTTTTATCTGTTTTTTTTCCTGAATTTAAAATGATGCTGATTAGCGAATCTTTCGGCGCCACTCCTTCAGCAGATGCTGTTACCATGTTTGAAACTTTTGCTTTGGTTGTTGGACTATTTATACTAGGGGTATTTTTTTTATTAATTGGAGTAACTTCTATATCAGAGTTGGAGACCTTGAAAAGGCTCTCTTTTTTGTTATTTGTATTGGCAGGATTTTTTGCCTTACCAGATCTAATAGGTTTTATTAATGGAGATCCCACAGCGCCACTTCCAATTATTATATTGGGGCTGATTACCTTGGGGCTGTTATATTACGGGTCTAAAAAAGGGACCGTTTAGACGCGTCTTTTTCGGTTAAATTAGCTCACTTATGGTCCTACAGCCTGGTTCTTATCAGTTCATAGCACAAATAGCCATTGAGTAAACAGTAAAATAAAGCGGGAAAGGTTTTTGCCAAGCTGTCCTTTATCAAAAGGCGTGTAATGATACCAAAGAGCATTAATACTGAAAGGCCTATGGCACTTAAGATTTGGAGGTATGGTATCCAAAACCCTAAAAGCATTCCGCATGCACCTGCCAATTGTAGCCACCCCGTTAGTTTTCGGTATTGAGGAATGCCATAACGCTTAAATTCTAGAACCATGAGTTTGCTGGAAAGGCAGGTCAATCCATAAAAGAAAAAAGAAAAGCAGCAAAACCAGATAAGCCCATCAATCATGTGCATGTGCGAATTTTTTTAAAATTTCTAAATCGACGTAATCTAAGGTTTTTTGGTGGCAAGCCTCAAGAATAATTTTTGGAGCCAAATCTACCCGATAGGCCTCTAACCACCTCAAAACACATAAACACCAACGGTCACCGTCCTCTAATCCTGGAAAGTTATATTCTGGATAGGGACGTTTTAAATCGTTCCCTTTACTTTTGGAATAAGCAAGAAAAGCGTCGTTAACTACTGCGCAAACAGTATGCGTGCCGAGATCCAAACCACCGGTATCACAGCAGCCGTTTCTGTAAGCCCCGGTCATGGGACTTGTTCCACACACCACCAAGGGGTCTCCAAAAACATTGAGGGAGGGTTTCTTCATTTAAAAATGATTGATGTCAAAAACAGAGATAGGTTTTCCTGAGCATTCAGCCTTTGGGGTTGCCGATGCCTTTAGGGCTGAGGACCAGTACCAAACAGCACAACAACATGCTTGCTGCGGGCAACGTGGGAACGATACCATCACCTATGCTGATGTGGAAGTAGACAGCACCTAACATAAAAAGGGCAATGCCCAAAGCCGCAGGCTTTATTAATTTGGGAAACTTGTATGCTCCAATAAGTAACAAAATTGCTAGAGACACCTTAAAAACCCCTACCCCAATCATAATCGTATCATCTAGCCCATAAGCGGCAAATTCCTCAGACATATTGCTTGTAGTACCTCCCCTAAATACAGAAGGTTGTTTGAGCTTGAAGGTCCATGCGCTCAACACCACAATAGAAATCAAAAAGGATAATATTTTGTATAACTTCATTTTTTAAAAACAGTTTTAATAAAGTTATGACTATATTTCAAATAATAGAAACCGAAATTTGGAAATAATTATTGTAAACGATTATTTTAGATATGAGTTTCTTTATGTCTCTAATTTTATGCTTCCAAATCATTTTCTCTTCTCAAGGGGTTGGTTATCTTTGAAAAATCCAGTTAAATGAGCCCTATAGATATAAAAACACCTGCTGTTTGTTAAATACATCAACCTATAATTGACTAAGCGTTTATTTATCTTCCTGATTATTTTTTTGACAGTGAACAGCAGTTTACATTCACAATATGGCTCATTAGAACTCAATACGGGAGGTTTTTCATTTGTTCCCATTTTTACCTCAAATAAACCCCATTATGTTCTTCGAGCGGGAACTAATGATAAAAAGAGGTTCAGTTTGAATTTGATTAACCTAATCATGATGGACGATCTTCACCCTGCAAATTATTCTCTAATCGTCAGGTACAAGGTTGTTGACAAAAAATTTCAGTTAAAGGTGGGCCTTCAATTGCCTGGATATCGCTTGTTTGAAAATGAGGACTTAAGATCCAGAGATGTAGGGGAGGTCAGGGCTTCCTATCCGATCAATGCCAACTCAAAATTATTATTTTTATACCTCCACGCAGAGGGAAAAAACTTTGATATGAATAATAATTTTTATTCTTTTTATTTTGAAAAAAAACTGAATAAGTGGACTGCGACCGCCCAGGCCTATCTTCTGTTTACAAGTCTTGAGCCAAAGCCAGCCTATGGAGTAGCGCAGAAAGTAACTTATAAGTACAAGGATAAAATTAACATCAACCTTTTCCTAAATAAATCTTTAGTCGATGAAGTTTTTAACAGAACACTTGGGGTAGAGTTTTTCTTTTAGGGGCAATTTTTAAAAGATACTTTTTAAAAAAGATAGGGTTATTCTTATCTTGACTACAAATATTCGAAATCGTTTACATCACCATACGATTTTAAAATAAAATTTGAGATGAATTCTTACGTAATTGGAGTTGATTTTGGAACCGACGCTGTAAGGGCCTTACTGGTAGACACTGTTTCAGGAAAAGAGATGGTATCGGCAGTTCATAATTACCGCCAATGGTCACAAGGATTGTTTTGTGACTCTAGCATTAATCAATTTCGCCAGCACCCCGCCGATCATTTTGAAGGTCTTGAAAAAACGGTTCAGTCTGTGATGTTGCAAGCACAAGTTGAACCAGAGGCTGTCAAGGCATTGACGATAGACACCACTGGCTCCTCTCCTATTGCGGTCAACAAAGCGGGTGAGGGTTTGGTTTTTTCCCAGGGTTTTGAAAATAATCCCAACGCCATGGTTATTCTTTGGAAAGATCATACAGCAATCAAAGCGGCAGAGGAGATCAACACTTTGGCAAAAGGCTGGGAAGGAGTAGATTTTTTGGCTTATTCTGGGGGAATTTATTCCTCTGAGTGGTTTTGGGCAAAAATTCTTCATATTATACGCCAAGATAGTGACCTAAAAGAACAGGCCTTTTCGTGGATGGAACATTGTGACTATCTGACTTATAGCCTAATCGAGGGGAACGACTTAAGAGCATTTAAGCGGAGTCGCTGTGCTGCAGGCCACAAAGCCATGTGGCACGAATCTTGGGGAGGCCTGCCGGAAAAGGATTTTTTAGGTCAACTTGACCCCTATCTTGCCCAGCTCAGGGATTGCTTATATGAAAAAACATATACCTCCGATCAAGCTGCTGGAAAGTTGAGTAAGGGGTGGGCCAAAAGGTTAGGTCTTACTACCGATACCCTTGTCGGCGTGGGAACTTTCGATGCGCATGCGGGTGCAATGGGATCAAAAATAAAAGAGAATACTTTGGTTCGAGTTATGGGAACCTCTACATGTGACATTATGGTGGGGGACACCCCTGAAATTAGAGCCAAGCCAATTAAAGGAATATGCGGCCAGGTGGATGGTTCTGTTATCCCCGGAAAAATCGGATTGGAAGCAGGGCAGTCCGCTTTTGGAGATGCATTGGCGTGGTTAAAAAAACTGATGACCTGGCCTTTGGAAACCTGCTTAGAGAAGAGTATTTCGCTCGATGAAAACCAAAAAAATCAACTCCTAAAAGCAGTAGAAGAGAATGTATTAAACGAGTTGACAGAGGCTGCGAAAAAGTTGAAAGCCGACACTGCTGTGCCCACAGCTTTGGATTGGGTGAATGGAAGAAGGACACCAGATGCCAATCAAAATTTGAAGGCAGCTTTTTCCAACATCAGCTTGGGTACAGGTGCTCCAGAAATGTTTTTATCATTGGTTTATGCGATATGTTTTGGATCCAAGAAAATCGTAGCGCGATTTGATCAAGAGGGGGTAATCATAAAAGACATTATAGGGGTTGGTGGTGTCGCAAGAAAATCTCCTTTTATCATGCAAACCCTTTCTAATGTATTAAATTTAACGGTCAAAGTAGCGGAGACTGATCAAGCCCCAGCACTTGGTGCGGCGATTTATGCTGCTGTTGCCGGGGGGATTTATAATGATACAGCACGGGCCTCTTCTGTTATGGGAAGCGATTTTGAAGCGATCTATAAACCGGAGGAAGAACAAGTAAGGCGCCTTGAGAAAAGATTGGTGAAATACGATCAACTGGCCCACGCGGTAGAGAACGATTTATCATAAAAGATGAGCAATTTTAAAGATTTAAAAGAAGAATGTTACCACGCCAATATGGCCTTGAACGAGCTGGGTTTGGTGCTCTATACCTTCGGTAATGTCAGTGCTGTAGACCGTTCTGAAAAAGTTTTTGCCATAAAACCCAGCGGTGTACCTTATGAAGAGCTCACCCCTAAAAAAATGGTGGTGGTTGACTTTCAAAACAATGTTGTTGATGGGGATCTCAGGCCTTCATCGGACACCAAAACCCATGCCTATCTGTACCATCATTGGAAAGATATTGGCGGTATTGCCCACACTCATGCCTTGTATTCTGTTTCTTGGGCACAGTCCCTACGAGACATTCCAATATTTGGAACCACCCATGCAGATCACCTTACCCAAGACATCCCTTGCGTTGCGCCAATGAACGATGTGTTGATTAAAGGCGATTACGAACACAATACGGGTAAGCAAATTACGGATTGCTTTGATGATCGGAAATTCGATCACCGCGAGGTAGAGATGGTATTGGTTGGAAACCACGGGCCCTTTTGTTGGGGAGCCGACGCACAAAAGGCTGTCTTTAACAGCAGGGTGTTAGAGGAAATAGCGCACATGGCCTATCTCACACTCCAAATCAATCCAAAATCAGAAAAGCTCAAAGTAGCACTAATTGATAAGCACTACCAAAGAAAACACGGTGCTAAAAAATACTACGGACAGTAATGACAAGTTTATTTGAAAGTAAAAAGCTGTTTTTCCTTTGTGGAAGTCAGCACCTTTATGGCGCATCAACGTTAAAGCAAGTTGAAATCAACACCAAGGAAATTGTAAGCTCACTCAATGAATCCAACCATCTTCCATTTTCAGTTGTTTTTAAAAAAGTGCTGACCACGCCAGAAGAAATTACCCAATGTTGCTCCGAGTTGAGTTTCGACGACAGTTGTATTGGTGTTATAATGTGGATGTATACATTCTCTCCAGCCAAAATGTGGATCAACGGACTGAAAAAGCTCAATAAACCCATATGCCACTTACATACCCAATTCAATTCCGAGATTCCTTGGCCAACGATTGACATGGACTTTATGAATCTAAATCAGTCGGCGCACGGGGATCGGGAATTTGCCCATATACTGACTCGTATGGAAATTCCCAGAAAAACACTGGTTGGTCATTGGGCTCAAGAAAGTGTATTAAAACAAATTGGAAGCTGGTCTCGCAGTGCTGCCGGCTGGGACGAAATTCAAAGGCTAAAGGTCGCTCGTATTGGTGATAATATGCGTCAGGTTGCTGTAACCGAAGGAGACAAAGTAGCCGCCCAAATTCAATTAGGGTTTTCTGTCGATGCTTTTGATCCAAATGATATAGTTGCACAAATAGAAGGGTTAACACCGGCAGAGATCAATTATTTGCTGGCAGAATACAATGAGGCGTATGAGGTGGAGCCAAAACTGGCAAAAGGGGGAGGGGAACACCCTGCGCTGATAGAGGCAGCAAAGATAGAACTTGGAATACAGAAATTTTTGGATGAAGGGGGGTACAAAGCCTTCACCACTAATTTTGAAAACCTCGGAAGTCTAACCCAGCTTCCTGGAATAGCAGTACAACGCCTGATGAAAAAAGGCTATGGATTTGCTGCTGAGGGAGACTGGAAAACAGCAGCCTTGCTGAGGACCCTTAAAATAATGGGTCTTGGGCTGGACGGGGGAACGTCTTTTATGGAAGACTATACCTATCATTTTGAGACTAATAAATCTTTAGTTTTGGGTTCTCATATGTTAGAAATATGTCCCTCAATCGCAGCGGATCAAGTTCAGTGTGAGGTACACCCTCTGTCCATTGGAGGAAAAGCAGATCCGGTTAGACTGGTGTTTAACTCCAAAATTGGCTCAGGAATCAATGTCAGTTTGGTGGATATGGGTTCAGGGTTTAGGATGCTGGTTAACGAAATTGAGTCGGTTCCCATTCCAAAGAAACTGCCACGACTCCCTGTAGCAAGAGTATTACTGGAGGTTAAACCGAATTTTACTGAAGCCATTAATTCGTGGTTGTCTGCAGGAGGTGCCCACCATACCGTTTTTTCATTGGACACCAACAGCGAACAATTAAAGGATTTTTGCCATATGGCAGGCATAGAATGTTTGGTCATTAATTAGCGCTGCCAATAGGGTTTTCCTTATACAATTATTAGAAGTTAGGCGCCTTGAAGAATCAAAATATTAATGAAATAAGTAATTCAAATTAAAACACCAAATTTATTTTGACATGAAAACATTAGATTTTTTAGATTGGGTTTTTATAGGGTCTTATTTTATGATCCTGGCGGGAATTTCCATTTGGGTGATTCGAAAAAGAGAAGACAATACTCAAGATTATTTTTTAGCAGGCAGAAATATAGGCTGGTTTGTGGTTGGTGCTTCAATATTTGCATCTAATATAGGTTCAGAACACGTGGTAGGTTTGGCTGGAGCTGGGGCAGACAATAAACTGCCGATGTTGATATACGAATTACACGCATGGGTAGTTTTGCTTTTGGGTTGGGTATTTTTACCTTTCTATATGCAATCGGGGGTTTTTACCATGCCAGAGTTTTTAGAAAAAAGATTTGATGCGAGATCCCGATGGATTTTGTCTATTTTTTCAGTTGCGGCCTATGTGTTGACAAAAATTTCAGTCACCATTTACGCCGGGGGGGTTGTCGTTTCCTATTTGTTGGGGATCGACTTCTGGACTGGTGCTATAGCCACGGTTATCCTTACTGGACTCTACACCGTTCTGGGCGGCATGCGTGCAGTCGTTTATACTGAAACACTGCAGGCAGTAGTGCTGGTGGTGGGAGCGTTGCTGCTGACTTTAATAGGCCTGGAGGAGGTGGGGGGTTGGTCCTCTATGAAAGCAACGGTTACACCAGAGTACCTCAATATGTGGCGTTCCATGTCGGACCCAGACTTCCCTTGGTTGCCCCTTCTTATCTCCAGTACCATCGTTGGGATATGGTATTGGTGTACGGATCAATATATAGTGCAACGTGCACTGACAGCAAAAAATTTAAAAGAAGCACGTAGGGGTACTATTTTTGGGGCGGTTTTAAAGCTTTTTCCAGTATTTCTATTTTTAATTCCAGGAATCATTGCTTTGACATTGAAGATGAGAGGAGAACTGCACTGGGATTCTGCAGATCAGGCTTTTCCCGTATTGATGAGCGCCCTTTTGCCCTCGGGTTTGAGGGGTTTGGTGGCAGCAGGTCTTTTGGCTGCGCTGATGAGTTCTTTGGCCTCGGTTTTTAACTCCTGTTCCACTCTCTTTACCGTAGATGTGTACAAGAAATTAAGACCCGATTCGTCCGAAAAAAACTTGGTAAGAATTGGCCAAATCGCCACTGCTGTGGCAGTAATCATTGGGATTATATGGATTCCCATCATGCAAAATATATCTGGGATTCTCTATGAGTATTTACAAAAAGTGCAATCCTATATTGCCCCACCTATAACTGCTGTTTTTTTACTAGGGGTTTTTGTTAAAAGGGTGAATAAACATGCGGCTTTTTATACTCTGATCGCAGGCTTGGTTATCGCTACATCGAGAATCGTATTGGAGCTGGTCAAAGATCAATTAGACCCCCAGGGGGTCCTATATTTTTTGGGAAGCGTAAATTATTTGGTTTTTGGTGCCTATTTCTTTTTGCTGAGCACCGTTTTGTTGATTGTTATTAGCTTGCTTACGGCGGCACCACGTTACGAAACAATAGAAAATTTAACCTTCTCCACTCTAACCGAGGAGGCTAAAAAGTCCAATAAAAACAGTTATAATTATTGGGATATTATAATCACCATTAGTGTGGTGCTTGTTGTAGGGGGAGTAATGTACTTTTTTAACGGGAGTTAACGGTGCTCTTTAAATAGTGTAATATTTGCTGATTTTTTTCAGTAAGGTCCTATAGATCAGTTGGTCCTTGGTATGAGCCCAAGTGAGACCACAAAACTTAACTACATGTTATTAAGGCAGTTAAGCTTCTTATTTTTTATAGTTTTTGATGTACTCAAACCAACCAAATTCTTTACTTAAAAACAGATGATTTATACTTAAATTTAATAATATTAAAGAATACTTTTAAAATTTAATAACCGCTTTAGTAAAATGAATCATAACAACATAACGAATTCTAACATTAGACAAAAAAATGAGTTATTTAATAAAAGCTGGATTAAAAAAAATAATTTATTATATGATGAATCTGTAGAGATTGATAAATTCAAAAATAAATGTATCTCTAAAATTGATTCAAGTCCAATGTGTGTGGTCTGGTTAAAAAATATTGATAGACTATTAAATTTAATTCCCAAATATTATGATCTTAAAAATTATCATTTTATTGATGTAGGTTGTGGTTCAGGTATATCGACTATATATTTTAAAAAAAATTATAAGTTTAAAACTTATTCAGGAGTTGATTTTGAAAAAATTTTTATTGAATACGGTGAAATAAATAAAAAAAACTCTTCAACAGATGATATTCGGTTTTCTATTGAAGATGTCACATATTTAAGATTACAGGACCAACCGTACTTTTTGTTTTTATTCAATCCTTTCGGACTTAAAACAATAAAATCCCTCATAAAAAATAATCTTCAAAATTTAAAAAATAGTAATTCAATAATCGGATATGTTAATGATTTACACATCAATCATTTTACAGATTATGATGTTCAAATAATTAGAGATGACTTTTATAACATATCATTTATTGGTTTTTAACTTTTTAAAAAATAATAAAGTACTAAGTTCATATTTAGAAAAACCCTTTCGAGCTTAATAATTTGTGGCACCACTTTGTCGAATCTTTAATTAATGGGTTTAAAATTAATTATGATTAGTTTTACTAATTTTTGATACCCTAAAACATTTTTATCTTAGTTAAATTATTACCCAACAGGATAATTTGTTTCACAAAAATCAACAATTATATAACCCTTGAGGTAATATATGATTTTGTAACTAATTGATATATCAAGTTAGGGTTTGGTTATAGTACAGGTGGAGCCACCAAAAGAGACCGTAATAGTCTTTAAAACACTCTATTGCTGGCTTTTTATTCCCTATTTGGCGATATATTGGCAACATCCCCACCTATTTTAAAAACCTAAAAACTTTTCTACTGATCTTAATGCCTGACAGTGGGGTGGGTTTTTTTAATCTGTGATAGTTTTATTAAGGATTAAACATTGGTGTTAAAATGTTAAAAAACTATTATTAAATCACCTTAAATTAACGTTAAATTTTTAATCCTTTGCATTATAAGGAAAATTTATTCCTCTATTTTATCCTTAATTGTCATTAATTATTAATATATTATGTAAAATAATATAATCTGAGGGTTTCAACCAAATATTTTCATTGTTAACAAATTAATAAATCATTAAATTTTTGTTAATAAAAAAAAAATTCATTTTTTTTGATTCAGTTTAATCAAACATCAAAACAAATTTATTTCTTGATTCAGTAATATTTTCATTGAATTAAATTTTATAAAAATCTAATTCACAACATTAATTTTAAAATTTTTCTAGAAAAAAATCAATTGGTTACCCTTCTTATCTCCAGTACCATTGTTGAAAATCCGTGATAAGTGTTGATAATTCTTAAACGCAATTAGCATATTAAATTACAGCACATTCCCTTCAGTAAGCTCTGGCACTTCTAATTACTTGCCTCTAAAAGTAAATAGTTTATGTTTGATATTATTAACCATAGATTATTTATGATGAATAAAGCTCTTATTTTACTTTTGCTATTGCCCTTATTTCTTGTGATAGTAAACCTGTTAAATCACAACAGGAAATTATATTAGAACAAACTAAAGAAATCGTTTTAAAAGCATTTAACGCACAAGTTAGTGTTAATGTGGAGTTATGGAAATCTCTTTTAAGTGATAAATATACTTACACATTAAATGGTCAACTCGATATATCCAAGTCATATAATTGGGATGAATTAATGAAAATGCAAGCTGATTTTGGAAAGAGAATAAAAGGAA
>PBCE01000017.1 GCA_002716845.1 Flavobacteriaceae bacterium
AGATGCATCTTTTGAATCAACTTCTAAGTGAACATTATACCAATAAAGATTTTGAGAATATACTAATGAACAAATGAGTAGGCTTAATAATGTAAATACTTTTTTCATTTTAAATAATTTATGGTTAATAATGATAAATGTAAAAAGGTTAATTGAAAAATTCAACTAATTAACTTAAGCTTAATATTTAACTGTCCCGATGCATAGACTTAAGGAAAGGGAAAGTGGAATATTCCTCTTTAAATGTAAGCTTGAATTATCTAAGAGGGTTAGAAGTGCCTGAACTTAATAAGGAGGAAATTCAGACTCAAAATTAGCCCTCAAAAATTGATAAATTTCTTAACACAGTTTCTTCAGGGTTTTCACCAAGCTCAGACAGGGCACTTTGATATTCTTCACTTTTATAACAATCTACAGCATCTTGCAGGCTATTAAATTCTACAACAGCAGCAAACATTAAATTTGAGCCCTGGATTTTAGCTTTTGGCTGACCTTTAGCCACTGGCAAAAAATTACCTGTTTTATTCTCGAAGTGGTTTTTTTCAATCTGAGTGTATTTTGTCAGATAATTACTCCATTTATTTCCGTCTTTTATTTCAAATACTTGACCAGTCCAATAACCTTTTTTCATTTTAAATAATTTATGGTTAATAATAGCTAAAATAACAAAACCTACAAAAGGGCTTAGAAGCACCAGAAATTAAAGAGGAGGATATACCTGCTACATAAAAAGTCCCAGGCTATTTATTGTTTTGGGCCATTTTTTCTAAGGCATCTCGAATTTCTGTGAGCAGTGCAATGTTTTTTGGCGTTTCAACTCTGGCTTCGTTTACATCTTCAGACTTTCTTTTTAGGCTGTTGAAAAACTTGATAATGACAAAAATTGTAAAACCAACAATGAAAAAATCCACCAAGCTATTGATGAAGAGCCCATAGTCAATAGATACCTCACTCAAATCTGAGGTTGCTGCCCTAAGCGTGATTTTCTTTTGTTGAAAACTTACACCTTCCGACATTAGCGAAAGCGGGGGAAGTAGAATATTTTTAACCAATACTTCCACCACAGCGTTGAATGAAGCACCGATGACAATACCCACCGCCATCTCAATCATATTCCCTTTTATTGCAAATTCCTTAAATTCCTTTAAAATGTTCATAGGCCTGTGTTTTTAATTTATAGTTAACCTACACAAAAATAAATCTTTGGGCCTAAAAGAGCAATAGAATTTAAGGTAACTGTACTGTTGTGATACCAGTTTTTTTGGAGAATAAAGTCGTTGCGATCCTTTTCATCCAGCAATGAATTTCATATATTTAATATTAATAAACCAAAAAAAATTAAAATGAACGTTATTATAAAAGTATCAATGGCTAACTACGACGCATGGAAAGAAGAATTTGACAATCATGCCGAGCGGGCTGCCGTTTGCGATGAATCCAAAACCACTGTGGGCAAAGTAGACGAAACAAGTTGTATCGTAATGCTTTACGATGTAGATATGAAGGGAATGCAGGAGCTTATGGGTTCTGAATTTATGATCACATTATCAGAGAAAATGCAGATTGTCAATGACGAAATGCATTCTTTTGCCCCACTTCAACCTTAAGCAATTCGGTCGCTGGTTTAATTGATTTTTAAGCTGCTGTAGAACATTTCACCAGGCTGCCATGCAATCCAGCATTCCACATTAGTTTTGTTCCTGCCTATTTGTTGGGATCCAACACTTTTGTTAAAGATTAAAGAAGTTCGAGAAAATGTAAAATTGTTGTAGAGCAGCAATATTTAATTTTTATTCCAATGAAAAAAATTGTTTTTGTTTTATTGTTTTTACCATTTATTATTCTGGCTCAGCCTCCAATGCAGTTCAAGAAAGTAGACCGAAATGTAATTTTTGGGATGTACTCAGGGCTGGCCTTACTCATGGACATTTATTACCCAGATTCTCCAAACGGAATTGGTTTGGTACATGTTTCAGGGAGTGGATTTAACAAACCCTTGTCTATGGCCGCACAACCTTTAAACCATCAAGGTCATGTTAGATTAGAATGTCAAAAGTTGATCAATGAGGGGTATACAGTTTTTAGCATCAACCACCGCGCCACCCCACGGTTTAAATTTCCCGACCCAATCGAAGATGCACAGCGCGCGGTCAGGTTCATTCGCCACAAAGCCGATGAATTTAAAATTAACCCAGATAAAATTGGTGCTATTGGAGGTTCCTCAGGGGGAAATATTGTGCTTATGATCGCTTTATTGGATGGTAGTGGGAGGCCCGATGACGATGACCCCATCAACCGAGAAAGTGCCAAAGTCCAAGCAGTGATTGCCCGGGCGCCTGTGACCACTTTCTTAAATCAAAGTCTTTACAAAAATGGCGTTTATCTAGGCCTAAGAGGCAAGGAAATTGAACGGGTAAACTCTTTGGAATACCGGATTGCAAAAAAGGCATCCCCAGTAGCGCACACCACCCCAGACGACCCCCCCGTGTTACTTATGCACGGTGATTTAGACAAAACAGTTCCCATTATACATTCACAGATGTTGGTTGATTCATTAAATAAATACGGTGTTGAAAACCAACTAATGTTGATAAAAAATGCTGGACACGGACCCAGTTTTAAAGGCGGTCTCAACGTATCTGAAGTCGAAGGGAAGCGCATACAATGGTTTAAAAAGCATTTACTGGACCAATAGTCCATGGAGTGTAAAGTGTAAATCTGACCCTTATTTTATCGAAGAATTGTTTCAAAAATATCGAAACCTGGCGCCTATTTTATTCATGGTAGGATGACATATAATAAATCTGTTCTTAGAGAATTTTTTATTAAGTTTATATTCATTATAAACATAAAATCATTTAAATGAAAAAATCTTTTTTAAGTCTATTGCTAATCACCACTTTTAGCTTTAACGCTCATGCCCAGTACTGTATATTTTTCGACCTAAAAGCCGAGGAGCCAGAAATGGTAGTCTCTGCGATGCAAAATCTAATGAGTACAGAATGGGGTAAAAACATACAAGCAACAAAGTCATTGTTTGCCTATGGTCCCAACGGTAATATAGAAGCGACGCACTCCATCCAATTTTGTTTTCCAGACGAGGCTGCTTTTGAAAGCGCATTTATGTCCTACGGCCAATCAATGGAGGCACAAATGACTTGGGAACGCAAGCTGCGTGCCCACGCGATCGAGATTTCACAGACCTTAAACACCCCCATATGGTATAATGGTGAGGATTGGGCAGAGGACAATGTGTTTATGATATATCAAATGGACATCACCAACCCCGCCTATTATTTGAAGGAGTTTACAAGTATGACGCCTAAGCTAGCAAAAAAAATGGGGTATACAGAGAACTCTTATGGTCTAGGTTTTCCCATCGTAGGAAAAAATAAAGACTACACACATTTTGTTTGGATGGGGCACAACGATATAAAATCTGCACTTTCCAATACCAAAGCCATGTTTGCTGATCCTATGTTTGCTGAATTTTCAAAAAATGTCTCAGGGGTAAGAACATTGGTAAATTCTTTAATGTTGATCCGTATCGCAGATTTTTAGACAGCGAATACTTCACCTATATAACCCTCCCTCGTGGAGGGTTTTTTTAAACTTAAAATCAGCATTAATTCCCTGAATTGGAACAAAAAACACCATGCATCGTCAGTCAGGAACACATCGAAGTAAAGTCAAAATGGTCAACCTAAAAGGAATGCTATTAATGTCTTGTTTTCTCTTATTGTCTCCAAAGGCCTTTTCCCAAAACAGCCCTGTGGATCAAAAAGTTTTTTTAATCACCTTAGATGGCTTTAGATGGCAGGAGTTATTTAATGGTGCTGACAAAGATTTGATTCAGTATAAAAATATGTAAAAAAGCCAGAGGCACTTTACAATGCTTATTGGATCGCGAGCGAAAGGGAGCGAAGATCGTTACTGATGCCCTTTTGTATGGCAGGAGGTGGTGAAAATGGGGCAAATCCACGGAAACAAAAAACTTAGCAGTAAAGTCAATCTTACCAACGGTATGTGGTTTTCCTACCCTGGCTACAACGAAATTTTAACCGGTGGTGCCGATGACATAAATGTTGAAAGCAACGATAAAAACCCAAATAAAAATGTAACGGTATTGGAGCAATATGCCCAAAAATATAATAAAAGAAAAGTCGCCGCTTTTGGGAGTTGGAACGTATTTTATTTTATAATAAATGAGGCCCGTTCAGGGGTCTATACGAATTGCGGGTTTGAGCCTTCCAGAGATTTTCCGCTCACACCACAAGAGGAATTACTCAACCAGCTCCGGGAACAAATTCCCAGCCCTTGGGGTTCTGTGAGGTTGGATGGGTTTACCCACCAATATGCTAAGGCCTATATTGAAAAGCATCAACCCGACTTGATTTATATTTCCTATGGGGAAACTGACGATTTTGCGCACAACGCGGATTACGCGTCTTATTTAGACAAACCCACAATACCGACGCGCTGATCAAAGATTTGTGGGAGTATCTCCAGGAAAGCGAATATTTTAGTGGTAAAACAACATTCATTATTACTACAGACCACGGGAGGGGTACAACCCCGTTGGACTCCTGGCGAAGCCATGGAACCGATATAAAAGGATCTGATCAAACATGGATCATCGCCTTTAGAAAAAGAATTACACCCGCTGGAGAAATGAGCAATCAAGCTACGCATTTCAACAATCAAATTGCGCCTACTATTCGTGAACTAACGGGCTTAGAACAAACAGATACGAAGGGCTATGGGACGCCTATTAAATTTTAATCATATTAAAGGTTAAACAATAAATAAAATAAATAAAATAAGCATTTTTTGTAATAATAGTAAATACAATTCGTTTCTAATGATATAAAAGTAAACAAGCGCTATTTTTTAACTTAAAATCAATATGTTAAATATTATCTCCCCAATACTTTAAACATAGCGAGCCATTTAATTAGAAATATGAATATTAAAGTAATTTCATCAACCTTAAACTTTCGAATGATCGTTATTATTATCGAAACATTGTCAGTTTATTTCATATATGATAAATACCAATTCAACCTGCAAATTGACTTTACCGTTTTGAGCATTGCAATTGTTTTTCCCTTGGTTTTTTCCATTACCAGTGCTTATCAGAAAAGACAGGACTCTATAGCTACTTTTAACAGCTTTAGAAATAAAATGATAGAACTGACCAACATTTTTCGCGCTGTTGATGGAACCACTAATAGAGATTATAAAACTTTCTTCAAAGACCTCTTGGGTTTACAAAAAAACGTTGTAGATCACCTCATCGATCAAAAAAGCAACAGGATGGTAGAAATCAGAAAGCACCGAAAAGAGATTTTTTACAATTTAGAGGGGTTCAAAAAACATTATAATGAAAGAGAGAAGGACAGTATTATTAGGGTAAAAAACGAATTATTTGAATATGCAGAAAAATTAAATACCCTAAAAGTACACGCTACTCCTATCTCCCTTCGGATGTATTGTTTGATCTTTATCTACCTTTCTCCACTAGTGTATAATTCTCATATTTTAGCAAGTTTTGATAAAAATAACCTTTTGGAATTGGGAATTTCTGTCTTCTTTTCTATCATGATTGGTTTTATACTGATGGCACTTTTTAATATCCAGCAATACATTGAAGACCCTTTTGACCAGCAAGGATTTGATGACTTAAAGTTCGATGAAATGGTGGTAAGTGAGCAAGAAGTAATGGATTAATCCGAGGATCAAGGTTCTTAAACTACCTCTTTAAAGCAATATACAATGGGAATTAGGGCTAATCAAATTGATCAATTACCCATAAGGACTGTATTTTTAATCGAAGGAGTGCACAATTAAAAATTTATTATACATTTAAATTCTAGATCTTTAAATAAAAGCTAAAATGAAAAAACCAAACCCAACTCCACTTTCAAATATGGACCATTGGGAGGATGACTTAGTGAAAAGATATCCCGACCCTGAAATGGTCAAGGAAAAAAAGGAATTTAGAAATTATAAAGATTCCGATCGGGACGCAAGCGTTAGGGAATTTTATAGACTCAATCATCAATATCAGACTTATGAATTTGTGGTAGAGAAGGAAAAAGAGTTTTTGGCTTTCAATAAGCGTAAAATGTCAATTTGGGAGGCTTTAGACTACCTCAACACTTTGGTGGACGACAGTGATCCAGACATTGAGTTGGACCAGATGCAGCACTTGCTACAAACGTCAGAAGCCATTCGTAAGGAGGGACATCCCGACTGGTTTGTACTGACGGGTTTGCTTCACGATTTGGGCAAAGTATTGTGTCTGTTTGGAGAGCCGCAATGGGCCGTGGTTGGAGATACCTTCCCAGTTGGTTGTGGTTTCTCGGATAAAATTGTCTATCCAGATTTTTTTAGCGAAAATCCAGATTACAGCGATGACAGGTACCGTTCCAAATTAGGCATTTACAAGGAAAATTGTGGATTAGACCAGGTCAAAATGAGCTGGGGCCATGATGAGTATTTGTATCAAATCGTAAAAGACTATCTGCCCAAACCCGCCCTCTATATGATTCGTTATCATTCTTTCTATGCCCAGCATCGTGAAAATGCTTACGACCATCTGATAAATGATGAGGACCGAGAATATTTTAAATGGGTAAAACTATTTAATCCCTATGATTTGTATTCCAAGGCTCCAGTTCCTCCCGATGCAAAAGCATTAAAACCCTTTTATGAAGATTTGATCTCAAAATATTTGCCTGAAAAACTACTTTTTTAACCGACAAAAAAGTATCAATTTCAACCTAAGTATGATCAATTTTGGAATAGTTGGATTAGGAAGAATTGGCAAAGTTCACCTTTCCAATCTACAATACTATTGTCCTCAGGCAAAGGTAATTGCCGCCAGTCCATTAAAACCAAAACACAAAGCATTTTTGGAGGAGCAAGGCATTGTCCATCATTGTGAAACTTTTGAGGAAATGATGGAAGTCCCCGGTTTGGATGCAGTTGTCATTGCCTCTCCCACTGCCTATCACTACGAACATATACTGCAAGCTGCAAAGGCGGGAAAACACATTTTTTGTGAAAAACCAATTGATTTGAACTATGAAAAGGTACAAACAGTAACCCAAACAGTAGCTGCTGCAGGAATTCAATTTATGGTGGGATTTAACCGTAGGTTTGACCCTCATATTCAACAGCTTAAAAGTATTATTGAAGAGGGTAAAATAGGAAAACTACGTATACTAAAAATAACGAGTAGAGATCCCGCACCCCCGCCTATGGCATTTATTAAAGACTCTGGAGGTCTTTTTCTCGACATGAGTATTCACGATTTTGATATGGCGAGGTATTTGGTCAATGATGAGGTAACCCAAGTCTATGCCCATGGTTCGGTATTTGGTGATCTCCCATTGGAACAGTACGAAGATATTGACACTGCTGTTATCACCTTGGTTTTTAAAAAGGGATGCATGGTGCAAATAGATAACAGCAGATACAGCACCTATGGATACGACCAAAGAGTTGAGGTTTTTGGTGAAAATGGAATGACAGCCACGCAAAATGTTTTGGATAACACCGTTCAAATTGCAAATGCCACTGGGCACCACACCGCCCGTTCTAAACACTTCTTTATTAAACGCTACGCCGAATCCTATCGCAATATTTTGTTAGATTTTATCGATACCCTAATCCACAAACAATCACCAAATATCCCGGCTGAAGAGGGACTTGCGGCATTAGCCATTGCAATGGCAGCAAAAAAATCACTTAAAGAAAAAACCCCCATTTCAATTTCTTAAACTAAATCAAAGAATCTTATGCAATTATTTTTCACGTTTTTGGCTTATACGCTTTTTGTGGCAGGCTATTCTTGGTACAAGCTCAGAAAAGAAAAACTAAACTCGCATGAAGGTTATTTTTTAGGAGGCAGAAGCCTCACCGGAATTGTCATAGCTGGCTCCATGCTTTTGACCAATATTTCTACAGAACACCTCATTGGAATGAATGGATCCAGCTATAAAAATGGGTTTATCATTATCGCGTGGGAGGTTACCTCTGCTTTGGCTTTGATTTTGACTGCCGTTTATTTTGTTCCAAAATATCTTAAAATGGGATTGACCACCATTCCTCAATTTTTAGAAAATAGATTCGATGGTTTCACTCGGTCATTGGTGGCTTTTTTCTTGATGATCTCTTTTATTTTGACCCTATTGCCCATTGTTTTGTATACTGGTGCCATCAATCTGGAGAGTATTTTTAATGTGTCTGAGCTGTTGGGTGTCTCACAGACGCAGGGAATGAATTATACCATTTGTGCGATTGGTTTGGTCGGTTCCTTGTATGCTATTTTTGGTGGACTCAAGGCGGTAGCTGTTTCGGATACACTCAACGGATATGGATTGTTGGTTGGGGGATTGGTCATCCCTTTTATTGCTCTATTAAGCATTGGTGAGGGCAGCCCAATGCAGGGGCTGAGTTCCGTCTACCGCAATGCCCCTGAAAAATTTAACGTCATCGGTGCCAAAGATTCTGTAATGCCTTTTGAAGTACTTTTTACGGGGCTGATCATTAATCAAATTTATTTTTGGTGTATGAATCAAATGATCATTCAAAGGGCATTGGGAGCAAAAAATCTAAAAGAAGCACAAAAAGGATTGCTCTTTACAGGGCTGCTAAAGATTTTGGTTCCATTAATCATCATTTTACCCGGGGTTATTGGTTTTTACTATTTTGGAGACCTCTACTATGATCGGCAAGACATGATCTACCCAGAGTTGATCAAAAAGGCACTTCCAGCAGGCTTTGTAGGTGTTTTTGCCGCCATTGTTATGGGCGCGGTTCTGAGTACATTTAACAGTGTTCTAAACAGCGCTGCTACCATTTTTAGCATTGATATTTTTAAGCGACACATCAACCCAGAAATTAGCGATCGTCGATTGGTGAAAATAGGAAAAATGACTTCCGCTGTTTTAGCGATTTTCGCCATTGTTGTTGCGCCCATGGTAGCCCATGCCCCCGATGGACTTTATCAATTGTTACAGCAACTAAATGGAATTTTTTTTATCCCGATTGCCTCGATTATGCTGGCAGGTTTTTTCTTGCCTAAAGTATCCGCTTTGGCAGCTAAAGTCGCCTTATTGGTGGGCTTGGTATTTTATATCAGCTGTACTTTTATTTTTAAGGTAGACCTTCATTTCGTTCATATTTGGGGAATAGAATTTATCATCAACATGGCCGTAATGGGCCTAATTTCCTGCTTTATCCCTAAAGAGAATGCCTTTCAAATTACTGATCTACAAATTGTGGAAATGAAAGAATGGGAGTTTACCAAAGGCTTTTCAATCTTTTTGGTGGTGTCTACCCTACTTATTTATATATTGATGGGAAGTTTTAATTGACCTAAAAATATTAACCTTTGAGTGAATCAAATTTATTGGGGATATTCATTGCCCTATCAGTATCGATTTTTGTAATGTTGATTGCCAAGTACGAGAATAAAATCGTCCAAAAAATCCTCCATTGGTTGCCCGCGATATTACTTACATTTTTGATTCCAGGGGTTTTGTCGTTTGTTTTTGACCTTTCCTTAGAAAACATTGTTTTACACGATTGGAGTAAAGCCTACATCTACCCCATTACCATTTTTTGCATTATGAGCTCCATGTCCTTGGCCCAATTAAAAATTATTGGACTAAAGCCTTTGATCTTATTTTTTATTGGATCGTTTACCATTGCTGTCATTCCCGCCCTTTTGTTTATGCTTTATTATTTGGGTAATGAGCAAATGGCCGATTTGTGGAAAGGGATCATCCCCATGGTTGGAAGTTGGATTGGAGGCAGTTCGAGTATGTTGGTGCTTAAAGAATATGTTTCCGTTCGGGAAGATCTTTTTTTATCGGTCTTGCTATTGGATAATATGATTCAGAATATCGTTATGATTTTTTTGTTTCAAATCATACGACGCACAGACGAATACAATCAAAAGTTTAATATTTCTCAACCCATTTCCTTTTCAGAAAAAGAACAAAATCAAAACCGCATTCAAAAAAACCCCTATCTATCAGTACTTATTGCGGTTGGTTTGACTGCTTTGGTTGTGGCCATGGAATTTAGTTTTATCACCAATGTTATTATTTTATCTATCACGGGTCTGGTGGTCGGTAATGTATTCAGATTCTGGTCTTTTGATGTCAACCTAAAAATAGGCTCTGTAGGCATCATTTTGATCATGTCGATTTTAGGGCTCAAACTAAAGTTTAACGACTTTGAGCTCCCGATGATTTTAATTTTATTTATGATTAATTGGATGATTATCAATATATCAGTGATCGCTTTTTTTAACTATAAATTAAAAATATCGATGGCTTGGGGACCCATTGCAATGATGGCCAATATTGGAGGAATTTCAACTTCTCCTGCCTTGGCTTCTGCCTATGATCAAAGGCTCATGCCCCACGCTGTGGTATTGGCAATTGTGAGTATGGCCACGGGAACTTTCTGGGGTTTTCTCACCACACTGCTGATAGAATCACAACTGTAAAAAATGGAGGATTGTAGCAGTAAAAAAAAATCATATTACACGGCCAATGAGGCAGAGGAGGCTTTGATCCGCTCTCACATCCGATTTCATAAACCCGCGGTCAGCTATTATCTGTGTGAAATATGCGCGCAGTTTCACTTGACTTCGCGCGGGGAAACCCATCCATTACTTTTAAAACCTGAAGTGGTTACGCGCATAAAAAAGGAACAACAATTCCAGGATTGGTCAGCACGTTTAAAAAATAAATAATACGGGTGTAATAAAATTCGGGTGCGTCTCGAAGGGTTTAAAACTGAGTTAGGGTTGAACTTAAACAAAACCAGCTACAATATTTATAGGCCCTTATTGACCCAACCAATACAGCCATGCAGCTGCCCCTGAGGAGGGAGTAGTGAAATGGCAATCAAAAGTTTATGTTTACCCCAAGGTAAGCATTGCGAAGGGGAGCAGGCTCGTAATACCTTTTTCCATAGGCGTTGATCCTGATGTTGTCAAAATAAGCCCTGTTTAGCAGGTTGTTAATTCCTCCAAAAAAGGAAAAACGCCCCATCGATTTAGACAGCCGAAAGTTGGCCAAAAAATAATCTGCCACCTGAGTCAAGTTGGCGTCATCCGCATACAGTTCTCCTGTGTATTGTGTCTGAAGACCTAATCGCCATCCCGAGGGAATGCGGTATTGAATCATGGTACTGAGTTGTTGCTGGGGAATCCCGGGCAGATGATTGCCCGATAGATTTTTATCACCCAACACATAATCATCAAATTCTATGGTAGAAAAATTATAGGCTATCGTCCATAGCCATGCCTTTTTTTGGTGCTCCCAATTCAACTCAATTCCCCTTCTCGATGTTTTTCCAGCATTGCGGTAAAAATCACGCCCAGGATATTCTGCCATCTCGTAGGGTAAGATTTCGTCGTCGGTATTGATTGCATAGAGCGAAGCTTCAAAGGTATTTTCGGGGGTAATAAAACGCCAACCCAATTCAAAATTGTGGGCCTTGGAAGGTGACAAGTCGGCATTGAAACCTGGACTTCCATCAGGATTGGCCGAAAGTTCGTTTAGAGTAGGGGTCTCAAAACTACTGGAGTAAGAAGTAAATAAAATATGATTCCCTAATTGAGTATAAGTGAATCCAAGGCTTGGATTTAAACTGTGAAGCCGCACATCATCCACCGAGTTTTGAGTTCCAAAACGTTGGTAATCATAGCGTAGACCAGTACGAATTAATCCAAAACCCCATTTTATCTCATTGAGAAAACTCAAGGCCGTATTGTAAAAGTTTTCTGCCTGATCCAGTACATTATCCCCTTGGGTTCCCGACAGGTTTTGATAGCGTTTGCGCAGGTCTTTTTGGTTGGCCGAAGAAAAACGGACTTGCATGCGATGGTCGTTGTTGGGCTGAAACTCCAAAGCAGACCCAAGCCCGTAATAGTTTCTAACCAAGTCAATATAGCCGTTACTTTTTATAGGAATCTTACCTTCAAAATCTCTAAAAGCATAAAAAACATAGCTCTCCCAGCGCAGCTTTTCGCTGATTTGATTGTCCCATTGTACCCCAGTTTTTATGTGGTCCACCACTTCAAAAGTTTTGTAAGACTCATTTTGGGGTCGAGCCTGAATTCTATTTTCTTCCACACTGGCCATATTGATCCCTCCAGCGTCGTAGGCATAGGGGCTGTGGGTGTAGTTAAATTGCCAACGGATTCTGGATTCCTGAGAAAAGTCGTGCCAAACATTGGCATTGAAAACCTGCTGTTTGTATTGGCTGTGATTCCGGTAGCCCTCTGACTGTGAAATATTTTGATACAAAACCGCCTTCGTTTTGTTGTTCTTTAAGCCAACGGTAGCGGACAAATTACTACTGGAATAGCTACCCCCTTGGGCGCGAATACGCACAAAACCTGTCTTGAAATCGTCTAGAGTATTGATTTGAATTACCCCACCAGCAGCATTGCCGTAAAACGTAGCAACCGGACCTCTTAGCACACTTATGGATTGAATAAGCCCCAATGGGAGATTGTCCAACTGACCTTGACCATCTGGGGTTGTTTCGGGTATTCCATCGACAATCAGTTGAATTCCTCTAATTCCAAAACCAGAACGCGCACCAAAACCGCGGATCGATAAACGAAGATCTTGTGCGAAATTTTGGCTATTTTGAGCAAATAGGCCCGGGACTGTTGTGAGGTAATCCTGAAGGGAGTTTTGCGGTACTCCCAACTGTTCTACCTCAAAAGCACGGTAGCTTAAAGAAAAGGGCAGGATGCGTTTAGGACTGTTAATGCGAACAGCATCCAAAGTAATCTCTTTGAGGTTTACTACCTTTTGCAGACTGTCTTGAGCATTGGTTTGTAGTCCGCATAATAAAAAAAGCAGCAATAATCCGCCATACAATTTAATTTTCATAGACCTATTTTTACGTTAAAGATAGTTTGGATTTATTAATTTTGAGTAAATAATCCCATGATAAACTTAAGCGATACTGAAGAATTTCTGGCCATTATAATTGCCGTGGCCATCATCATGGGGTTTGCTTTTTCTACCTACAGAGAAATTCAAACTACCCTTTCGGAAGAAAGAGCAAAGCAAAAAGAAAAGAAAGAGACGGAAGCCAAGGTCAAAACCCTCATCAGCTACTTAGACGCCAAAAAAGAATTGATTGATGCCGTCAATAAAGCCCAGAAAAACCAAAAAAATAGAAAGAAATAATATATATGTGTATATACAACAATTGTAATTACTTATAATGAAAACAGTTTATCATAACGCCGACCAACGCGGAAAAGCGAACCACGGTTGGTTACAAGCCAATCACTCCTTTAGCTTTGCCAATTATTACGATCCTGAGCGAACGAACTTTGGGGCTCTAAGGGTTTTGAATGACGATACCATAGCACCAGGAATGGGTTTTGGTACCCATCCCCACGACAATATGGAAATCATCACCATTCCCTTGGAAGGAGATTTGGAACACAAAGACAGCATGGGGAACATTGGTTTTATCAATGAGGGAGAAATACAGGTAATGAGCGCTGGAACAGGCGTCTTTCACAGCGAATACAACAAAAATTTAGACAAACCAATCAATCTATTACAGCTTTGGGTGATGCCTAACATACAGAATGCTGTTCCTCGATACGACCAAAAGTCCATTCGCGAATTGAAGAAAAACAATGTCTTGTACCAGGTTTTATCACCAGATCAAAACGACGATGGCACGTGGATACACCAAGATGCTTGGTTTCATATGGGAGATTTTGACCGAATAACTGAGGTGAAATACAACCTCAGGAAAAATGGAAATGGTGTTTATGTCTTTGTCATTGAGGGTCGTTTTGAGATTGGAGAGCACAAATTAGACAAAAGAGATGCTTTGGGAATATGGGATGCAGATACCTTTAGTGTAAAGGCCCAGCTCGACTCTAAAATATTACTCGTGGAGGTACCCATGGGATTTTAAATTACAAATATGAAAACAACAGCGACCATTGAGGAGCTCATTTTAGTATTAGACAATAGATTGACAGAGGGGCATTACAAAGATTCAGTTCACAAAATTAAATTAATGACGACCCGAGACATGATTTTGGAAATTGTATCGAAATAAATCCGATATTTATATTGTAAACATTAGATTTTGAACAGAAGAAAATTTATGGTGCAAGGAGGGCAAGTCGCCTTGGGCACCTACTTTATACCTAAGTTTTCATTTTCAGACCTCCAAAATATTGAAGTAAAAGTCGAACAAATTACACAAGGTTCGCACCACCATTTTTTTGGATATATAGGACAATCGCTGACCATACCATGGAGTAAAGATGGAAACCGTTTGCTCTGTTTGTCCTCTCCTTTCCACGACCACTTGCCCGGAAAAAATGAGCCTGCCGATGTAAACTTAATCCATCTTAATAAAAAAGAGAGTGGCCAGTACAAATTAGAAAAATTAGACGAAAGTCAAGGCTGGAATCCTCAGCAGGGGACCATGTTTTATTGGAACCCTCACCAACCCAGCCACCAGTTTTTTTTTAACGATCGCGATCCAAAAACCGGGGTTGTATATACGGTACTCTTCGACCAACAAAAAAAACAACGGGTAAAAACCTATCAGTATGGCAACCACTCATTTGGCAACAGCGGTGTATGCCCCACAGGTAAATATTTTTTGGCAATCAACTATGCGAGAATGGCCAGGCTCAGACCTGTAACAGGCTATAAAGACAGCTTTGACATGACCGAAGGCATAGCAACACCGAAAGACGACGGAATTGCCATAATTGATATCAGAACGGGTAAAAAGAAAATATTAATCTCTTTCGATCAAATGGCAGTAGGTCTTGATCGCAGTGGTTTTGATGCAAAAGGGCGTAATCTATTCATCAATCACACCTTGTGGAGCAGGGATGGAAAATGGATTTATTTCTTTGTAAGGGGGGGGTGGAAAGCAGACAAAGACGGTCGTGAAGGAATTAATGCGGCTTGTACTATTAGTGTAAATGGGAGACAGTTTATTGCTGGCCATCAGCATATTGGGGGTCACCCTGAATGGGGCAATGGAACACAAATAATTGGGAGTAGCAACCAACAACAAGTCATTTATGACATACTGGATAGAAAAATTGTAAGCACCCTAGGTGATTCTGATATTTTCCCTAAACCAGAAGGCGATGTCAGCCTCTCTCCAGATGGTGAATGGCTCATCAATGGATACAACTTTAAAACTGGCGCCAATTTTTACAGCCTGCTCAATCTAAAAACGGGGGTATCGTTAAAAACGCCTTCTTTTGACACTGGGGTTTACAGCAAAGATTTAAGAATCGATCCAGCCCCCCGATGGAACCACGACAGCAACCAGGTCCTTGTATCCGGCTTAGACAGCAAAGGAATTCGACAATTGTTCATCATGTCTTTTGTTCAAAAAAGGGTCTAAATCATCGGTATGGAAATAATTCCTCATCAAGGCACGAGCTTGATTTCTGTCGCAAGAGGAGTGATGGGTATGCTAGTGCTGATCTCCATTGCTTATGCGTTGAGTAATGACCGCAGAAATATTCCGTGGAAGTTTGTAGGCATAGGACTTCTTACCCAAATTATTATTGCCATCGGTGTGATTAAAATAACGTGGATCAAAAGCTTTTTTGAATTTATTAGCCAATTTTTTGTCAAGCTTTTGGAGTACACTCAGGCCGGCACCGAAATGCTTTTGGGGACGTTTGCCAACACCGACCAATACGGTTTTGTTTTCGTTTTTCAAACTTTGCCGATTATCATATTTTTTTCAGCCTTGACCTCGATATTATATTATTTTGGAATACTACAAAAAATCGTGAAAGGTCTGGCTTGGAGCTTACGTAAGTTCTTAAAAATTTCGGGTTCAGAAAGTCTTGCAGTTGCTGGTAATATATTTTTAGGGCAAACCGAAGCCCCACTTTTGATCAAAGCTTATTTAAAAAAAATGACCCCCTCGGAAATATTTTTGGTTATGGTAGGCGGGATGGCGACAGTTGCAGGAAGTGTAATGGGAGCCTACATTGGCTTCTTGGGCGGAACAGATCCTGTTCAACGCTTGGCTTTTGCTAAAAGCTTATTGGCTGCATCGGTAATGGCGGCTCCTGGAGCTGTCGTTATCGCTAAAATAATGTTTCCTCAAAAAAATGAAATCCCTGAATTGACCGCAATACAAAAGGAAAACGTTGGAGATAGTTTTCTAAACGCCATTTCAAACGGAACAGCCGAAGGGGTAAGAATGGCCGTAAATGTTGGCGCGATGCTATTGGTTTTTATCTCACTAATTGCTTTGCTAAATGGAATTTTCACTGGGATTGGTGATCCCACCGGAATCAATGCTTGGGTTGCTGAACACACGTCCTATTCCACTTTTTCAATTGAGTTTCTATTGGGTTATACCTTTGCTCCTTTGATGTGGGTCATCGGTGTTGCAGTGGAAGATATCGCATTGATGGGGCAGCTTTTGGGCGTAAAAATTGTCGCCAGTGAATTTGTCGGTTATATTCAGCTTGCGGATTTAAAAGACCCTACCAGTGCCCTGCATTTTGGATATGAAAAATCGGTGGTTATGGCCACCTATATGCTTTGTGGTTTTGCCAATTTTGCTTCGATAGGAATACAAATTGGCGGGATTGGTATACTCGCTCCAAATCAAAAAAAGACATTGAGTCGATTAGGGTTTAAAGCGATGGTGGGTGGCGCGATGGTGTCTCTATTATCTGCAACCATAGCGGGAGCGATATTGGGTTAGCTACAACACTTGAACCCTGACTTTCTTCCACGTGCGAATCAATAGCACTGCGAAAACCAGTGAAATAAAAGTGATTATTCCCGCTCGGGTATATTGTCCGTAAATCCAATAACCAGTGGCAAACATTGCGCCATAGATCATACCACATCCCAACAACATCGCGGTGATTCCTGAAGGAACACTCCATCCTTTAGTCGCGTCTGTGATGGTTATTTTTTCTGATGCAGCCTCATCTACTACCTTTTTCCACCCAGGACCACCCGGTTGAATTTTTTTATAGAAAGACCTCAAAACAGCTTTGTCCTCTGCTGGGGTCAGGTAGGTTACGCTGATCCAAACGACGGAGGTAAAAGCCACTACAAAAAGGTATTCTGACCAGGCGGGAAGCAGCCCGATTTCAGCTCCAAAAAAATAATCTCCAAGGGGTGTGGTTTTCAACAAAATAGACAATATCCCTGAAACAAACATCGCAGAAATCTCACTCCACGCATTGATCCTCCACCAAAACCATCTCAATATAAAAATAAGACCTGTTCCTGCTCCAAAGGTGAGTAGTATATCAAAAATTTGGAGAGCATTCTGTAAAAGAAGCGCCAAGACAGCACTCAAAATCATAAGGCCAATGGTAGAAATTCTGCCCACTGCGACTAACCTTTTTTCAGAGGCTTGGGGATTAATTTGATTTTGATAAAAATCGTAGACGAGATAAGAAGACCCCCAGTTAAGCTGGGTAGAAATGGTACTCATATAGGCTGCAATTAAAGAAGCCAAAACCAAGCCAATCAGGCCTGGTGGTAGTTTGACAAGCATAGCCGAATAGGCCAAGTCGTGCCCCAGTTTATCATCAGTGATATTTGGAAAAGCTGCTTTTATACTGGCAAGATCAGGGAAAATAACCAAAGAAGCCAGCGCCACTAATATCCAGGGCCAAGGCCTGAGTGCATAGTGCATAATATTAAAGAAAAAAGTCGCTCCTATGGCGTGGTTTTCATCTTTGGAGGCCAACATTCGTTGGGCGATATAGCCACCACCGCCGGGTTCAGCCCCAGGATACCAGGAGCTCCACCACTGAACTGCCAGTGGAATAATCATTAAAGTTATTACGGCCTCTGTATTAGAAAAATCAGGTAGAATAGACAATTTATCACTCACATTTTCATGATTCAGCAATGCGGTCATGCCTCCTACTTCAGGAAGATTTACTAAATAATAGGCAGCGCCAATGGAACCCACCATGGCCACCACAAAAAGCAGCAGATCTGTATAGAGCACTCCCCTAAAACCCCCTAATGTACTGAAAGCAACCGTAACCAGTCCTGCACTAATCACCGTTTGCCAAGGTTCTAATCCCAACATGATCCCCCCAATTTTTATGGCCGCTAGGGTAACCGAAGACATGGTTATGACATTGAAAAGTATTCCCAAGTAGAGGGCCCTGAATTTCCTGAGAAAGCCAGCGGGTTTTCCTCCATACCTAAATTCATAAAACTCTATATCGGTTTTGACATTAGATTTACGCCATAACTTAGCATAAACAAAAACGGTGAGCAGTCCCGTAACCAGAAAGGCCCACCAGACCCAATTTCCAGAAACCCCATTGTTCCGGACAATGTCGGTCACCAGATTGGGAGTGTCGGTAGAAAAAGTTGTCGCGACCATGGAAACCCCGAGCAACCACCAAGGCATATTTCGTCCTGAAAGGAAAAACTCGCTACTCGAAGACCCTGCCTTTTTGGATACCCAAATACCGATAAAAAGAGAAATCGAAAAAAAGCTGATGATGATGGCCCAATCTACTCCCAGTAGTTCCATTGTTGGTGTTTTTAATTCACAAAATAACCATTATTATATAAACTTGATAAAATATTGTTAAACAATCCCATAGTTCTGTATTTTTAAATAGGTTTGTATGTATAAATTGCTTTAGTGGTTGCTCTAAATTACATTATCGGGCATCTTTTGTCCCCATTTTCGAGAGGCTTTTTTGGCCCTTTATATGCGGTCATTTCGATATTTTTTTTGGGCTATCAGTTTTCTTTTTCTCAATTAGAAAACAACAGTCCTTCGCTCCGTTTTCCCGCCTATGATGACCGCAGTTCAAGCCCGCTTTTTTCACCAGAAACCGAGCAGAGCCCCTATTTAAGTGGAGATTTTTTAAAAAAACCTTTAGACATAACAGACCCCAGTCTCAATAAAGAAGGACCCTCAATAAATATGGAAGAGCAGGAAAAATTTCTCGACCCTGGAGACTTCTATTTGTCAAAACTGAAAGGCAAAGGTGCCGAAGAAGGGAAAGACCCCAATAAATTCAGGACCAATCAATATATGGGGGATTACAGAATCGATGGTGACAAAGCCCGAATTATTTTTAGAGATCATGAATACCCCGATGGAGATCGTGTAAGAATTCTACATAATGACCAAGTCATTCAGCCCAATGTGCTGTTGATTGAGCGTTTTGTTGGTTTGACCGTTGCCCTGGTACCAGGGTTTAATAAAATTGATTTTGTAGCGCTGAATCAGGGGACCTCTGGCCCCAACACTGCTGAAGTGAGGGTATACGACGAAAACGGGGAAATGACCGCTTCTAATCAATGGAATTTGGCGACAGGGGTGCGAGCGACATACATACTGATAAAAGAGTAGGGCTATTTCTTGAAGGACAGAAAAATAGCCAATAACAAGAAGAATAATCCACCGTAAAGGTAGGGCGTGTCAATAAAAGAGAGTTTTGAATACATGAGATAGACCACATAAAAACAACCCAACGCGAGGAGTATCAATAGCAGCAGGATAACTTTTTTATATTTCATGACGAAACTTAAAACAAAATAACTGAAAAAATGGAATGGATTAAAATTTATTTGATTGGGTTTACGATTCTGATTTTCGCCATTTTTGCGAATTTTTTGGCTTCTCAAATTGGATTAAAAACATGGTACAGTTTTCTTCAGGAATTGGGCAGTGGTGCTAGCCTAACTTTTAAAGACGGATTATGGCTTTTTGTTCTCTATCCGCTGGCCTTGGGCGGAAGTGCCAAACTGGGGAGTCTACTATGGCGATTTTTATTTTAAAGAGTCCTTGGTTTCATCACTTTTCGGTTTTTTAGGAATCAGCAGTAAGCCCAGCACCCCGATCAGACCAAACAGAAAGCCAATGACAAAACCAAAGCGGTGGGCCCTCCCTTTTTTCTCTGCAATATAGCTCCCCAAAGCACCTGTGGCAACGCCCATTGCTAATGAAAATAAGATAAAAGAGGTTGTCATCTGACTAAAATTTTAGTTTCCCCTGAAGCAATAAAACTAAGGTATAGATTATAATTCCAACCGGGCCCAACATAAAGGTAAATAACATCGGCACCAGCATCCACAAATGTTTTACGCCTTTCTCCTGACTGTTTTTGAGCATCCAACAACCGACCCAAAAATCGAAAGCCAAATAATGCAACCAGCCCGCTGCTACCCCCTGAGCGTTGGCGTTTTGGAACATTTCCGTCAATCCGTCGAGGGAGGTAAAATCAGCAGAAAAAGTTCCAGAAGTCATCCCCATAAAATAAAGATATCCAAAAGCAATAACCAAAGGAATCCAAGGATAGGCTATGACTTTTTGTGTTATTGACTGCTTTGGAAAAAACAAGAGCAGCATCCAAAAAAGTAAAATACCTGAGTTGAAAAGGTTAAAAATAGTTTTGTAAAGCATATTCTTAATCCAAAATTAAAACCATTTTTTAAATGGCTTCCCTATCTTAGGGTTTTTATTTATGAGGATTTTCAAAGACATCAAGGGCAATAGAGTAGATCCTATTCAGCACACGCTGGGTATTCTAAAAAATCACCCTAATATCCAGATTCATATCGGGTCCGATTCCCAAAACGCAGGAAAATATTCTAAATACGCAACTGTTATAGCCTACCGCTTTGGAAGCAGGGGGGTACATTACATACTGAGCAAAAAGGTAGAATCATTGATTACGGATATGTGGACTCGGCTTTGGAAAGAGGCAGAAATGAGTATAGATGTCGCAGAGTGGCTAACCCACCAGGTGAGTGTTAGGGTGGAAATTGACATGGACTATAACAGCGACGAAAGTTTTAGCTCGCATAAACTTATCTCCGCAACCCGCGGTTGGGCCAACTCTTTGGGATATAAAGTAAATGTAAAGCCGGACAATCAAATTGCTACCAGAGCGGCAGATTATCACTGTAAATGACTACATCCAGTCTTTGACTAATTTTTCTACTCCAAAACGGATTACATCTGTGACGGGAAGGTTCAGTTCACGCTCCCATTTTGAGACATAATGTAGGGCCTCAGTTTCAGACAATTTTGCAGTATTTAGCGCCAGTCCGACCACCTTGGGTCTGCCATAGGTTCCGCATGCTGAGGCCACGGATTCATTTAAGGCAATGAAATCTTTAAGGTTGGGAATTGAAATGGATTCAGGGTTTCTTAAGGTTTTTTTGTCAGCGCGGTGACAAAGGACCATATGAGTGGGGCAACTTCCCCTCATGAGTGGGAGGGTTGCAGTACTCCCAGGATGGAGTAGAGAGCCCTGACCTTCAATGACAATCAAAGAACGATCACGGTGCTGCATCACTATATTTTCAATAGCACCGCAGGCGTGGTCTACCTTGTAGGCATCCAGTGGAATACCACTGCCCATGAGGGTGATTCCTATCTGACCGGTTGCAACAAAAGCTGCGTCGCAGTGATTTTGATTTGCCCATTTGTATATTTCCAGGCCCGCAGTCATTTTTCCACAAGCCATGTCTGTACCAATCATAAGCAAGCGTTTGTTGTTGAGACTTATCGCTTGGCCCTTCGCAATTTCTGGGATAAACTGGGGCGTTCTTACGTCCCAAATCCATTGATCGGGCGATTGGATTAGTTCGTCAAAACGGCCGGCCAAGGTGTCGTGTAGTCCGCTGATGATCGAGAGTCCTTTACTCAAAGCGTCTTTAATAAAGTAAAGCCAGGCTTCCTGAATTTTCCCACCCGATGGCGCTATTCCTAATAGTAATACTTCAGCTCCCTGAGCCATAACTTCCTCTAAGTTTTTGTATATAGGCACATCCCGATCGATTGGGTATTCTTTATTGACATTGCTTCCAGCATGCTCCGTATCTATGATACCGACGATAGGGTTATGTAAATAGCGCAAAACACCCAGGCCCATTTTGCCATAATCGCTGTGGAGAAAGCCCTCCATATAAAGCGCTACCTTTTGATGGGATTTAAGCATAATATTCTGGTTTTAGTGTGCCCCCATGTCCGGGCGTTACATCAGGAAGGGTTATGCCGTCAATTAATTGTACGCCAGTTGATGGGTCGGGGGCCAGGTTGTAATGCGCGTCTAAATCAATTTGATCTATGGCGCCAGAAAGGGAAGCCGCTGCGGCAATTGAAACAGAGGACTCACTCATGCATCCTATCATGGTTTTAAGTCCATATTTTTTCGCATTTTTGATGATCTGAAGGGCTTCGGTGATGCCCCCGCACTTCATTAGTTTCATATTAATGCCGTCAACACAATCGGCCCATTTCCCCACATCCTCAGCAAAACGGCAGGATTCATCAATATAGAGGGGAAGCGGACGATTTTTGTAAAGGTATTTTAGTTCGGATTCCTGCCCTTCCTCTAAGGGTTGTTCTATGTAATCTACACCGCGGTCCGCCAACCAACGCATCATGAATAGGGCCGCTTCTGTACTCCATCCTCCGTTGGCATCTACCCTAATTTTGATGTTGTACTTTTGGGTACTTTCCAGCACTTTGGCAAATATTTCTTGATCGGCTTCAATACCCTGGGGAGCACCCAACTTGACTTTCAGGGCTTTGGCAGAAGTGTTTTCCAATAAGAGCGTAATTCTATCCTTGACTTGCTCGGGAGGAATGATCCCAAGTGTGAGGGATGTTGGGACGCTAGGGGTTGGTATTTTTAGTAACTGGTGTAGGGGCAAACCTGCTTTTTTGGCTTTCCAATCCCAAAACGCAATATCAAACGCCGCATACGCACATGGGGAAATATTCATTTCTTTGGCCCTAAGGTTGAGTTTTTCTGCGGAAAGCACAGCTGTATCAGAATTTATAAATATAGTCAATTGGTTTTGGATTTCTTCTACTGAAGTAGCGCGTTCACTTTTTCCTGGGGCACCCTCTCCCCATCCTGTAAACCCCTCTTTTTCGTAGGACAAAAATAGGTTGCAAGAATCCCCTTTTACTCCCCTGCTGATGGCCAAAGGAAATCTTTTTTTGAGTGGTACTTTGTGAAAATTAATTTCCATGACGATCCCTTTGAAAGAAAAAAAAATGTCTTCGAAACTTTTTAAACATCAACCCCACTACGATAGCCCCCATCCCGTTGGCCAATGCGTCCATAAAATTTCCGTCGCGGTCTGTTGTAAAATAATGCTGCACCAATTCTATCCAAATACCAAAAAAGAAAGCCATTAAAATTCCATTCCTCAGGGATTTGGTAATAATTATTTCTTGAGAAAAAGTCTTGATCAATGACAGACTTAAAACGCCATAAAAAACAAAATGACCCAATTTGTCCTGGTGATCAAACCAGGGTGAAGTTCCTTCAGTGGCAAGAGGTTTGAAAAAACTTAAATATAAAATTACAGCTGACCAAAAAAACGAAAACAAGGACCAAAAATATTTTTTCATCTAAGATTAGGGATGTTTTTAATTTTTCAAAGATAGGAAACCTTTTAAATGGGGCTAAGCAAAGTTATTGACCATGCCAAAATGTAGTTATAATTTTAAAAAGTTTTTTGGTTTGGGCTTTATCTGTAAATCCAAAAAAAAGACTTGCTATTTTATGTAATTATTTATCAATTTAATACTTTTAATCATTTCAATGAACACTCTAAAGTTCACCTACCAAGAACAAAAAGTGTGGACTATAATATGATATTTATGGATACTTAGAGAATCGGAACAGCTGAGAAAAGAAAAACTGAGTTTATAATTTCACTTTATTAGGGTTTTTGTTTTCTCAGACGGTTTATTTAAAAATATAATAATGTTTAAAAGACTATTGATACTGTTCTCGCTAATGCTTTTTTCTCACTGCAGTAAATCCGATAGCCAAATGGAAGGTGAGGTTCATGCCATAAGGGAGGAAGTCCCAGAAGTTTGTAAAAAAATCTACGGGGCATCTCAAATCTCTATCGCCGATGACTTTTTAGCCATCAATGTAAATGGCACCCCAGATCACGGGAGTCCTTATTTCAATTCCTCTGATCCGTTGTATGAAAACTATTCAGGTAACATCCCCATTTTCCATCTGTATACCAACCGAATCAATGTATATGACGTCACTTATAAAATTCCGTTACATACCCGAGAGGCCAGCAACAAAAGTAATACCAGACTGGTTCCTATGGGAGTAGCAATCAATGGGGTAGCGCTTTCCAATCAGTATGCTGGCACCAATCTGCCTTTGACCAATGAAATAGACCCTTTTGATCAATTCAACGGTCACCCGAAAAGATTTGACACCTACCACTACCATATTGAACCTCTTTTTCTGACCCAAGAAAATGGTAAAGAAGCACTGCTCGGATTTTTATTGGACGGTTTTCTTGTCTATGGCCCTGAAGAGAACGGGAGCAAAGTAATCAACAATGACCTTGATGTGTATCACGGACACAAATACTACGGAGGATTTTCCTGATGGGATATATCACTATCACATTGCAGAAAATGATAGCTACATCAATGGTAATCAATTCTATGGTACTCCTGGTCGGGTCTCGCAGTTGGGTTATTTTACTAAGCTTTCTTGTAACCTCTTGCACCCATAATTTTTCCTCGTCCCTAGCAGTGGCCAATGCCGACACACTAAATTTGACACAAAAAGGGAATGTAAATTTCTACAAGGGGGAACCCTTTTCAGGCGAAGTATTTAAGTTAGATCAAAGCTCAGCAGACACACTGTACATAGAACACTATTGGGAGGGATTAAAAAACGGAAGCTTCAAAAAATTTTACCCCAATAATTTATTATTTGAGCAGAGGACATACAAGACGGGAAAAAAAGAGGGGCGCCACATTCGGTATTGGGACAATGGAAACATGGCTTTTGAATACCACTTGAAAAATGACGCTTATCACGGTACTTTAAAAGCGTGGAACCGCAAAGGTCAAATCATTAAATTTCTTAATTATAGTGATGGACAGGAATTAGGCAGACAACAATTATGGTATGACAACGGTACTATAAGAAGTAATTATTTGATAAAAAATAACCGACGTTATGGACTTTTGGGAACCAAAAACTGTGTTAATGTTAAAGAAGGCATCAATTAAATTATTGGGTTTAATACTGTTCTTCAGCTGTGACAAACCCAAGTCACTGCCCTACTACAATACTCCAGAATTTACCCCTTTGTTTACGGACCGCCCTGCTGAGGTCTTAGAAAAAATTGATCACAAAATTGAAAATTTTACAGCCACCAATCAAAAGGATAAATGGGTTGGTCTCGATGATGTAAGGGGAAAAGTGCACATTGCGAATTTTATGTTTACCCGTTGCACCAGTATTTGTCCCATAATGACCAATCACCTCAAGGTAATTGCCAATGCCTTTAAAGACGAGGATCGATTTACCATGCTTTCTTTTTCCGTCACACCATGGATGGATTCCATCCCTGCGCTTAGGGAATTTGCTGCGAGTTACGACATAAAAGCAAAAAATTGGCATCTGTTGACAGGAAATAAAAACGAGATCTATTCATTGGCCAGAAGATCTTATTTTGCCGAAAAAAACCTGGGCTATACCAAGGACAGCACTGAATTTCTTCATACCGAACATGTGGTGTTAGTAGATCCTCAGCTGCGACTCAGGGGAATATATAATGCAACGCTAAAAACGGACATACTCCAACTTCAAAAAGATATTCAGCAATTGTTAGATGAGAATTAGCGCTACTGCTAATGGAACTAAAAAAGCTAAACAGCTTTAATTAAAATGGGGTTTCAAGGCATTTCTAAGAATCTTATACCCCTTTTGATTTAGGTGTAAACCATCTTGTAGAAAGTATTGCTGGTCTACCTTACCGTCGTTTAATATCGTGTGGTAAAAATCTATTTGTTTTAAGTAAAACAACCTTTGAGATTCCTCCATCATCATGCGATTGATGGTTGCTATTTTTTGCAATTGATGAGCGCGTTCCAAAGAGGGTTTTATGCAGAGATTGAGGATCTTGGCGTCGGGAAATTTACGGTGTATTTTTAAAATCAAAGTTCTTATATCATTAAAAATTTGTTCAACGCTCAAATCCAAACTCACGTCGTTTCCCCCCAAATAAAGGACGATGGTTTTGGGGACTATGTAGCGAAATAAACGATCGAAATATTCCGACAAAGAGTCAATAAATGCCCCACCAAAACCGAGGTTTAATATTTTGACATTGGGGAAATCTTCTTCAGTAGTCTTCCACAAACGCAGGGTAGAACTCCCATAAAAAACAACAATATTATCTTTCTGTTTGTGAATCTTAATTTTATCCTCCAGTGCCGCAATTTCACCTTCAAAGCCATTTTTTTCACTTTTCAAATCCATCACCCATTTTTTATATTGGTGATTTAGAGTGTTGACAGCCTCTAAAAAAGAAGCATTATCGCTGTTGGTAACCCCCCAGTCACTGAGTCTAAATGGAGCCTTGATCTCGCATTTGAATGTTGATTTTGAAGACAGCTGATCAAAATTGGCTAAAACTAGTGGAACGATTAATGGCTGGGGATTCATCATACAAGCCAACTTGAAAGCGCCTGGCCGAAATATTCCAGGAGAACTATTGGTGGGATAGGAATACCCCTCGGGACTTAAGACTATTCCTGAACCTTGGTTTAAATGATCAATGGCCTGGGCATAAAAGCGTTTGTTAATGGAAACAATTTCCTCCTTTTCGAGACCCTCAGGAATGTAGTTTTCAGAATAGACCCTGATGTAATTCAATCGCTCATAATAGGCTTTGTGATTTACTTCTTCGGGTAGGGAATATCTTACCACCCGAATGCCGGAGTCATTGTAATACTTCTCCAAAATTAGGCTGCTGATAAAATGACTGTCCAGTGTTATTTGAAAACCTTCATCTTCAGTATAATAGGGGTGATTGTTGAGGTGGTTGTAAATAAAAATCGAGTTTTTTTCGTAGGGGAGGTACTCAGAACCCTTGATTTGAAAATTGGAATGGGAAAACGCGATTCTAATATAATGGTTGCACAACCGTCTAACTTGGAGGGCATTTGTAGGTTTTGGAAGTCCAGTGACTCCTTTGTACACCTTTTTGAGTGCAGAGAGAAATTTTCGATCTTTTTTCTTTACCTCCATCCTTTTTTTAACCAGCGCAAAATTATAAATTGAAGTAGTGTATTTTTACAATTCCCCCATTACTTCTATCATAATAAAACTTTCTTCAAAAAACCTTTAATTTTATTGTGAATTAATCAATTTAAAGTCGCGCCATTGTAGAAAAAATTAAAAATCTTAACACCTGTTTTATGGAAAAAAATAATCTTGCTCTGTTATTTTGGTACATTTATGATAACTTTAAGCAGATGAAATTTCTCTACCATTAAAAAAAAACAACAAACCAGTACTGAATCTTTTCAGCGGAAACAGTCTGGCCAATACAATTAACCGATCCAATGAAAAAGCTATTTTTTATCTATTTGTTAGGAATGGGCTGTGCCTTATCTCAGAATATTTTCGATCCAGTTCCCCAAGCTTCTGAATTGCTAAACAGCTTTTATACCGATCAAAAAGATCAGGCCACTTTTAGCTTTGATGCCCCTGCTAAAATACGCTGGCACTACCTCCCTCACTCTTCTTTTAAGCGAGAGGGATTGCCACTTTCACAAATGACTCCCGATCAGATCGAAAAGACCTATGCGCTTTTAGACGCCTTCCTCAGCGATAGTGGGTATGACCAAATGGAGCAAATCATAGAATTAGAAAACTATCTCGCCGCTGTAGAAAACAATCCTGAGAAAAGAGATCCAACAAAGTATTATCTCGCTTTTTATGGTACTCCAAAACAGGATGCCACTTGGGCCTGGTCATTTGAAGGACACCACTTGTCCCTCAATTTTACCGTCTCCCCCGATGAGATTGCCTTTGCCCCAGCTTTTTGGGGGTCAAACCCTGGCGTGATTCCCATAGGCCCAGATAAAGGAAAGGTGGTTTTAAAAAGCGACCACGACAGGGGCTTGAAATTGATAAACGCACTATCCGAAAAACAGTTTAAAAAAACCCTGATCAGCGCCAAAACCTATGGTGAAATCCTAACGGAAAATCATGTTTCGGCATCATTTATAAAAAAAAATGGGATCAACTACAGTGAATTGAACCACTCACAACAGAAATTACTCAAAAAAATCGTCTACCACCACCTTGAGCGGATGGAAAAACTCGTAGCAAAAAGAGCTGAAGCCCTGCTGGCTGCCGAAGATTGGAATGCCATTACCTTTAGCTGGGCCGGAGCTACAAAAAAGCTTAAAGCCCATTATTACAGAATACAAGGTGCAAATTTTTTAATTGAGTATGACAATTCCCAAAATAATGGAAACCATATCCACGCGGTTTGGAGAGAGTTCAAAGGCGACTTTGGAAAAGACTTGATCCGAGATCATTACGGTAAAGAACACTAACTGACAGGGAGTTTAATTCGCAGGGGCAAAATTATATTTATAAACCAATTGCCTACTATTGTTCAATGCGTCCGTCGAGATCATATTGCGACAGAAAGTTCCAAATCAATGAGGCTGTATTTTGACCTTCCACAGTAGTTTCAAACCAAAGGTGTTCTCCTCCTATATATTTGTAATGTTCAACGGCAACACTGCGATCCCCTTGATCGTATACCGCATGTTCGATACGCATTCCCGCAGTGTTATAGGACTGGATAATAGGGTCTGTAGTGGTATTGTTAAACCCAATCCAATGGTTAATGACTTGGTCCACTGAAGCATAATAATTGTTACCCTGATAGGGGATTACTGGATCCGATGTACCGTGGAGGTGAAGCACTGGCATGGGGTGCTGGGGGGTGCTTGTACAATCCAACATTACCCCAGAAACGGAGGCCACGCCTGCAATTAGATTGCTTTTATAATGGGCGAGACCATAGGCCATCATGCCTCCATTTGAGTATCCCACAGCATAGACTCGGTTACTGTCCACATTATGAGAAGCAGAAATCACCTTGAGTAGTTTTTCAAAAAAACCAAAATCATCGGTATCGCTTTTGTTGTCTTCACCAATTGGACAGGGATTCCAATGCGTACTTGCGTTTAAACAACTCCCTTGTGGATAGACCAAAATAAAAGGATTAGATTGAGCCTCAGTACGCATGTCCGCCCGCATCATATAATCGCTTGCAACTTCCCCATTGCCGTGGAAATTAAATACCAAAGGAAGAGCAGAAGTACTCTCATAATTTTCAGGAATAAATAAAATATATTCTCTGTTTTCACCGTCATACAACAAGGTTTTCGCTACGAGATTCTTACTACAGGACGACTTTTCTTTGTTAAAAAAATCCTCCCCACTGTTGTTGCAACTCAAAAAGAAAATTACAGCAAAATAAAAAAAATAAATTTTTTCAATCTTTTTCAATACATACACTTTGAATTGTCTGCTTTGGCAAAGTAAGATTTGTAGTTTTTAGCTTTAGGATCTTTACAGCCACAAAGGTTTAATAATTTGATATTTCTAAAGTCAATGGGGTGACTCTCCGCCTGCAGTGCGATGTATCCCTGTGTTAGGATTTCTCCTGCGCGCTGCTCCCAAAATGCTTTACTTTCATCTATGCCCCTTGATGTCCAGTCGAGATCACCCATTTTGGGGTTGGTAAAACCTCCTCCTATTTGAGGACATTGATATTGGAGTACTGTGTCGTTTTCGATCAAATGGAAGATGCTTTCTCCTCCCAATACTACTACTTCAGCACTTACCCATTGATCACCGTGATATGTTTTAGACTTAGAATCAATACAATGCTGATAATTGGTGGTTCCCTCAATAACTAAGGCAGTACCTGGAGTACAAACATTTCCCGTGCTTCGATCCTCAGCGCCCAATCCTCCCAACAATTGAATTTCAATAGAAACGGGAAAAAACTGTCCGTAGTCGTTACTTTCAGCCGACTGAGAATGTAACATTATCCCGCTGTTTCGCAAATTCCAATCCTCCCCTCCTTTTACCTGTTCCCCAATAAAACGGTAGTCAAATCGAAGTTTGTAACAAGAATAGGGGGTTTTGTAATACAAATGCGCATAAGCATCATCAAAGTTATCGTAAGCGTCGTATGCGATGCGGATCATATTGTCCTGAACCCTAAAAGTGTTTTGGAAGTTGACGTTTAAATCCTGATTTGCAAACTTGACTGTCCAGTCCGATAAATCTTTCCCGTTGAATAGAGCAATCCATTCTTCATGATCAGAGCCAGTTGGATTATTACAAGAAAATAATCCCAGTATAAAAAGTAAGTTGAGGAGGTATCGTTTCATGGTGACGCTAAAGACTTTATATTGTTGAAGTTATATCAAAGTATTGTTTTAAAGACCGAATTAAGAAAATTCTTATAATCGGACTTAATCTGGATTATCAATAACTCAATTAAAATAGGCAATTCTGCAATGTTGTCAAAAACCAAGATCGTTTTTTCTAATATTCCGAAAAAACATACACGAAATGGGTATTTGTTTTAATCAACTAAATCATTAAACTAATTTTGAAGAATCAATAGTTTTCCGATAAGGAGATAAATTATTTGTTTTTGTTAGTCCCCGCCCTTGTGGCGGGGTTTATTATTCTACGAGTATTTTTACCATTTCCCCTCCCCTCAGTCTTAATGGTATTCCTTGAATCAATTCGTTGCCGCTAAAATTACCTGTAATGGATTTGTGGGAGGAGGATATTTTATAATTGAGATTAGGATCTACAGTAAACCATTCTGGAAATTGATTTATGCGGGGATAATCGATGGGCAAATGCAAAATTGTTTCGTGACGAATTGGATCGAAGATCAACTTTCCTTTCCATTCTTTTTTGCTGCTGATCACGAAATAAGTTTCTCCTTGGATGGAGGATGCGCCTATTCGAATATTTTCATTCCATGGAGACACCCTTGCCCCCTGGGTCTTCCATAAAGCGTACATCAGGGCAGTTCGCGCAAAATTCCCATCGCCATGCCAGCCTTCAATAATACCGTTTGCCTGTTGCATGCCCATCATGACCTCTATTTCACTATCAATCCAACGCTCCAAATTGGAGTCTTTTTCTCGATTGTAGAGATTGATGCCACTTTCAATCGCATCTGCATAACCATCGTGGCTTCCTAATGGTGACAAGTCCTTCCTGGGCTCCCAGTTATAGTTTCTGTATTTGCTGTACAAAGCGTTAAAAGGTTTTAGTACCGCTTGGTGATACGCTTCTTTTTGATCCACCAGCCACACGGTGTAATACGCATTTAAAATGTACCCCCAAGTGTCGGCGATCCGATCATCCACAACCTCCAGATCTTTGAGGTTGATGGCATTATAAAAAAGCCCATCCTCATTTCTGCCATAAAATAAAATTTTATCCAGTAGGGCGTGTAAAGGTTGGCGATACAGATCAGCTTTTGGGTGGTCGCGCTGGCGTAAGGACAAATAAAGTTCACTTAGCCCCCCTATAATTTCACACCCATGATCCCTTAACCTCAGGTATTCCATTTGAGAAAGGTCCTTTTCTAAAAGATAATGATCGGCTATAGAAATGGCCCAGTTTAGGTATTTATCGTCTGCTGTCATCCAAAAAACGCGGGATAAAATTTGCAGCATTTCGCCGTTTATTTCCTCCACTGAGGAGGCTTTTGTAAAAAATTTTTCTAAGTCATTGAAATCCTCTGTATAGTAGCTAAGCTCATCCAAAATTTCCATCATACGGTTTTGCCAAGGGGATTCACCAATCAACTCATTGAGTGGAATAAGACCGTCTTTAATATATTCCGAAGCCCCAAAAATAACATTACCCATATTAACGGGATATTCATTAAAATCTTTTTTCGAAAAAGAATAAACATCGGGGAGTACGCCAAGCCGGGAGGTCATTTTTTTTTCTTGATTTAGAATGTCTAACAAAACGCCATTATACAAGTCTTTATCCAGCAGATAGGCGGTCAGAACCATAAAAGGATAATTGTCTGCGGCAGCATTGGCGGGATCCCAAACGTCCACTTTAGCGTTTAAATTTGAAGGAATTAAACCGCTCTCAGGATCTGCCTTTTCAAGCCAAGCTTTTGTAAAACTTAGGCTTCTTCGAAAACTTTCCTGAGCTAAAACACTGTTTTCAGTGGCTTTATCTATGTGTTTTTTATCAAAGGAATTTGTAGGGGTACAGGCGTATAATAATATTGCTATCAGATATGCTAATGTCTTACGATTCATATTTAATTGTTATTTAGATTAAATTGTGGGTTGTGATATAGGGGATGAGGTCACAGATCCCCGCTATAAGGTGCTCTGGCTGGATCTTTGATTTTTGATAAATATGAGGTCTGTATTTACCTGTTTTTACCAGAAAACTTGAGTAATTCATTTTCTGCGCACCTCCGATGTCGTTGATCAAATCATCGCCTACCATCGCTATTTCCTTTTTAGAACAACCAAAGTCCTGTGTTGCCAACTCAAAAAAAGCAGCTTCTGGCTTTCCGACTACCAGTGCGGGCGTTCCGGTAGCGTGTTCTAAAGCTGCGACAAAAGCCCCACTGTCAAGCATCAATCCCTCTTGGGTTTGAAAATAGCGCCCTTTGTGAAGGGCTACCAGCTGGGCACCATCCAGCGCTTGATTCATCAGTTCGTTTAATAGATTATAGTCCCAGGTGGTGCCGATATCACCGATTACTATCGCCTGAGGTTGATTTGAATTCGGCTCAAAAATATCGTAATCGGCCTGTGCCTCTTTTCGCAGCACTAAACGACATTTTTTATAGCCTTGTTTCTTTAAATACAAGACCCCGGCATAATTGGCACTCACCAATTCAGATTCATTTACGTCAAGTCCGAATCCCTTTAATTTTTCCGTGAGTTCTTTTCTGGGAAGGGTAGTGTTGTTGGTAATAAAACGATAGGGGATTTTATGGGATCTTAGCTTTTTTAGGGTTTCGTTGGCACCGGGAAGCAGCTGATCATCTACATAAAATACCCCATCGAGGTCAAATAAAAATGCCTTAATCATCGATATCATAAATATCATTAAAGTTAAAATATTAATGTTTAGCAGAAAAAAACCTCATTAATCCGTGAAAACGCTGAATTAAAAGAAATAATTTTTTGTAAAAAAAGTGTTTTAGAAAAAAAAGTTCATTTTTTCACTTCTTTTGATGATTTTTCGACCTTTTTCTCGTGTTTTTTGATTTTTTACAAATGGGGTCTTTTGCTTATTACTTTATTGTATTTGAGTACTTTTTATAATTTAGCTATTCTATTATGGGAAAAAAAATTATCAAGTGCAGCCAATGCGAGATGGAGTTTGAAACAGGATTCGATTATCGGATGCATTGGGAGTCACATTTGGATGAATATTATAAACAAATTAGGGACAAGGAATCCGAAACTTGAATTTGACCCGAGCTTCCATGGGGGTCCTTATTATTACTTGCCTTAATCTTCCTAAAATTTATAATAAAAATAAATTTGATTGTTATAAAAATAAAAATCCTTATAAATAAGTATCTAAGTCCCAAATACATAGGGATTTTGTTTTTTCTTTCTCAATCCAAAACCTATAATCTACTTTATTTCTTCACAATAATGGTATCTTGGCATGGTTATTGTGTAATAGGTATTTAGTTTTCAAAAAGATTGAAAACATTTAAACATTATTAATAATTTAATTCTTTTATCAAATGAAAAAAGGTTTATTAGGTCTTGTGATTATTGCCCTTACAGTAGTTGGGTGTCAAAATTACGATGATCAATTTGACAGTCTTAACAAAGAAATCGCTTCTTTGAAACAAGATGTTGCAAGTGTTACTTCAATTGGAGCCGAAATTAAGGCATTGGATACTAAAATATCCAACATGGCTTCTGATGCTTTGACTGACGCCGACTTGGCTGGAATCTTAGCTGATATTAATAAGCTTGAGACTGCAGTTGAAGGTATTTCCACAACAGCAATCGAGGCAGAAGTTGCCGATTTAAATGCTGAAATTGAATCTATTTTAGCAAAATTAGGAGATTTATTGGCTGCAAATGCTTTCTATGAAGGTAATTTGACAATCACAAATTTAGGCCAATTGGCAAATGTTCAAGAACTTATCAAAACGGGTGCAGACGATCCTACAGTTACTGTTAAAGGTCATGTTCTAGTTACTGTTAGTTCAGCTAATGGTCTTAAAGATAGCATTGCTTCTGTTAATTTAATCCTTAGCAAAATTAGAGCAGTACAGGGAACTGTTACTGTTACTTCTGACGTAGACGCTTCGTTGCCTGCTTTAACTTATGCTACTGGTGATGTAGATCTTAACGGAACTAGCGGAAAAGGAGGAATTTCTGCCGATAAGCTCCTCACTGTTGACGGAAATATGAGTCTCACTGGTTTGACAGGCGTCGTGGCCTTCCCAGCACTAAGCTCTGTGGGTACAGTTAACGTTACTGAAGTTGCAAACAAAGCAACAATTACAACGCTCAACCTCTCTGCAATAACTGCAGGAACGGTTATAACTACTGCTGGTAATCTTGTTTTACCTGGAGCTACAAATGTACACCTTGGTGGGACTATGCCTGCTGTAGTGACTCTTGCTAAATGTATTGACTTTCAGCATACTACAGGAGGAACTCAAGGTAATTTGGCTCTTACCATCGGTGGAAAAGAAGCTTCTTTCACACTTGGTTCAACTAAGTTTAATGGAACAATTACTGTTACAACTACAGGAGATATTAGTTTGCCTAACGTCACCGAAATTGCAACGACTACCTTGTTTTCAAGTAAAGCAAAGAATGTAGTAAATCTTTCTGCAGTAACTAAAATAGTTGGTGCAGTGGACATTGCTGCATCATCAACTGATGTAGATTTAACCGCCTTAAAAACGTTAAATTCTACATTGACTATTCATGGAGATGCTACCATAGATTTACCTGAGCTTGTAACCACGGCAGTAACTACAATCACTGCTCCTTTAGCGACAAGCTTTATTGCGCCTAAATTGACTACGACCTCAGTAGTAATTGATTTAGAGGAGGCGAAAGATTTGACTATATCTATATTGAACTTAGCAGATGTAACTACCCCAACCAATGATATTGTTGAATGG
>PBCE01000018.1 GCA_002716845.1 Flavobacteriaceae bacterium
ATGGCGGTGGTGGCGATGAAGAATGTCCTGGTTGTGAGACAGGGTGCGAAGGTTCCGCGCATATTGATCCCAACACGAATGACTTTTATAAAAATTGTCTTCTTAATATGAATACATGCATTTGGTGCGGGCGCGCTTCTGGGCAGTGGGATTACTGTAGTTCAAATTGCGCCATTGCTGAAAAACGCCACGATGATGCGATGGGAGACATGTTTAGCTTCTAAAAATAATAGAAATGTTGTTGTTGTGTTTTTGTTTTTGTTGTTGTTTTGTTGTGTTTTTGTTGTTGTTTTGTTGTTGTTTTGTTGTGTTGTGTTTTTGTTGTTATTTACAAGCCATTAATTTTGATAAATAGATAAGCCATAGATAACATTGTAGCCAATAACGTCTTTCCTCCTTTGAAAAAAGTAGTCCAACTACCTACCAAATAGTTAAACTCTGATTCTATGTGTTTCTTGGAAACTGCCCCTCTATCTAACAAAGTTTGACTAATACGATTTAATGCTATGCGATCTATCTCTACTTTCGACATACAAGTCTCATACGCGCTCTGTATTCTAGCTCTTTCATGACTTGCTACCGCTAATGGATCCCCATCAAACAACCAGGCAAAACCGGTCATTGTTGCCACATCGATTAATTTTTGTAGTACGGGAGCATCTATCGTTTTGTCACTTGATGTACCTATTGTACCTGTTATACACATCTCTTTTCTTCGTGCTATTGTTTCTACAATTACCGTGTCGACTGCCTTCAAAAATTCGGTCACAAACAAACCAAACCCTGCTTTGGTAAATGATGTAAGTTTTTCTAACTTAACCGGGAAATTTCCGGTCGTACCCGCTTCGGACAGTCCTGGGAAAGCTAGGGCGTATTTATTCATCTCACCGGGAGGAGCGGCTGGCACGAGGGAAAGGGGCAGTTGTACTTGGGTGCTTGAAGCGGTTGTTTGGACGCCTTCAAGCAATTTTAAATCACCCATGAAGTTATCTATAGCTTCCTGTAATTTTAGCTGCTGTTTTTCTATTATGTCGTCAGGGACTATCTGTGTTAAACTTCTTAAACTTGCTTTTGCGGCACCCATCATTTCATTTCCTTCATCTTTTACTATCCTTCCAAACTGCCGCGTGTTATCCGCCGCTATATCGAAAACATTACATATTATAAAAAATAGTCCTAATAATATAAATGCTATACTAACGCTTTTCATCATTGCACCACCCCTTTGTCCAATTTGTGGCTCAAACCCTTCTCCGAAATTATCAGTTATTGATTCTAAAAACTCATGTAGTGCGTGAGTGTAGCTACAGAATTTCTTTTCAAAATTTGGTTTGTTTATTTCTCCCTTCAGCTTTCTTTTGTCATTTAACAAATTATAAAATAATTCTATTAATACTAATTGTTGTTTGTTTGTCATTCTTGTTTCGATGTTTTTTATTATATTTTCTAAAAAATTCTTATCAGTTGTAACTTGTAAATACATAATAACACTTTTAATCAGCTTTTCAAATTTTTTAGAAACTTTCATCTTTTTTCTTAGTTCTGTCATCTCCTTATTAAAACTCTTGTTGTCATAAAAAGGTAAATCACCTACATGACCTAAAGATTTGGCGGGGGACGGGCTGCCGCTTGGGCTTTTGGGGCTTTGGCTTTTGGGGCTGTGGCGGCTTTTGCTGCCGCTTGGGCTTTTGTGGCTTTTGCTGCGGCTCTGGCTGTGGCGGCGGCTTCGGCTGCCCCTTGGGCTTTTGGGGCTTGGGCTGTCCCTTTTGCTTTTGCGGCTTTGGCGGCTTTGGCGGCTTGGGCTGTGGCGGACTGGACTTCCTCTTGGGCTTCTGTGGCTGCGGCGGCTGTGGCGACTTGGGCTTCTAGAGCCTCCTTTAAGGTGTTTTTTAGTTTTGCGATTTTTCATCTATATATATACACAAATATGATATTTTTTGTATTTGTTATATGATATTTTTTGTATTTGTTATATGATATTTTTTGTATTTGTTATATGATATTTTTTGTATTTGTCTAAATTATTTTAACAATATTTTATAGTGAATATTGTTAAACGCATAAGCATTATTCTTGGTCTTTGTTCTTAATATCTAAAAAAAGTATCTTAGAAAGCTTCTTGAAATTTTTTTCATCGTCTTGTGAATTTGAATAAATTACTATTTGGATTTCATTGGGAGTAAAATATATTATTTTTACATTTTTGTTTTTCTCTAAAGTCGGTTTTAAATCTTTAAATTCTATTGGTGTTTTAAAATACTTTCTGTACTGATAAAAGTATCTATATTTTTCTTTTTGCTTTAGCTCTAATCCTATATGTGTGCCGTTAAATCTTGCTGTATTGACATCAATTAAATATAGATTATCACCCTTTATGCAAAAATCAAAACCACCGCGTCCTTTTGCGTGTAATGCCGCTACTATTTTTTCAGCCCATTCGCTTATTTCTTTTGACTTATTATGTTTTAATGAGCGTGCACCACAGTATGCTGATTGAGAAGAGAATAATTGTAAATATGGTTTATCTATAACTTTGGATTTTTTATACAAAACAGATGTAAAAAGTAAGTTTTCATCGGCGTTCTCATCGGCGTTCTCATCGGCGTTCTCATTACAATAATTTAAATCTTTTTCTACTATACACATTGATAATAGAGATGAATTATTTAATTTATCTATTTCTTCGTGTTTTTTTATAAAAATTATTCCATCGCCTCCACAGGATTCTATTTCTTTTATAACTATGGGACTGTTTTCAAAATGTTCGAATACTTCTTTTACTTCCTTTTTACTGTGACAAATATAGCCCTTATTCAAAATCTTTTCAATGTCCGGTATTGTTTCTTGTAATGGACTTTTTTGATCAGGATTCTTTTTGTTCCAATTAGGATATAGTATTGATTTTTTACTCCACAGTGCCATCCAATCCATATTTTCACCACTATAGGTGAGTCGGCATTTGATTTTCTGACATTTAACTATTGCTTTTATTAACTGATACCACTCGGCAAACTCTGGGGTTACCATTGTCGGTATTAGCTGCATTTCTTTGTTTTTTTTTGCCAACTCTGTGATTTTTTTGTATCCCTCCTCTTTCATATATCTGTCGATTGTTTCATATTTTTCGGGATACCAAAGTATATGTGATTCATCTATTTTATATTCTTGTGAGTAATGTTTCACAAAATCTTGATACTCTTTACTTTTTCGGCAGATTATAAAATCATACTGTTTCATTAAATGGATTGCCTGGGTACTTCTATAATCTTGCTTCAAATCATAAAAACTACCAAGACACCAGACTTTCACGGTCTTTTTGTTTCCCATTACTACATTATGGTTTGATATTATTTTTTACCAAAAAAATTATTATTCCATTGTTGAAGTGGAGAATTATTAACGAGTTTTTGATAAAAAAAATTTGGATTTTGATAAATATTTATATATTCTTTTATAGTATATAATGAGCAGTAAAACTGTTTCTATTAAGGAATATGGAAAATTAAAAGCTCTTCTTTCGCATAGTAAAACGGTTATAAATAAAGCAATCCACGATTATGAAAAACTTATTAATCTTGTAAGTAAGCCACTTATGGATCATTCAACTTTAACGAGAATAAGAGATCATCTTAAAAAACTTAAAGAGGAGGAAAAGAAAATTAAGAAGACTCTTGCTCATAAAACTACCAGAAGGAGGGGTCGTAAAAATAATAAGAAGCCAGCTGAAAATAAATCAACTAGGAAGGTTGGAAGATTTACTGTATTTGATAGCGATGGTTCGTCTCTTTCAATGAGTGAAGATGAGGATGTTGGTGTGTCTCCATCAATGGGGGCAACTGAAGAAAAGGGTTCGTCATCGCCTGAACCTGTTCTCTCTAATGTATCACCGCCGTCAGAGAATGATTTTGATGCCGTTGAAGCACCGTTGATAGAAGCCTCGCCTGAAAAGGATAGTGACGATGGTGAGGAGGAGGGCGAGAAGAAGGATGGCAAGAAGAAGTTGCCCCTAGAGCGAATCACTTCTATAAATGACGATTTGGATACTTCTCCTTCAGACATGACACCGGATGATAGTTTCAATGATCCACAGTTTGGTTGATTGTCTTATCAATTTATAAGTGTTGATGACAAGAAAAAATAAGAGTGTTCGGAGAGATTAAACAATGTTTATTTAATTATTTGTTAAATAAATATTGTACTAATAAAAATTTATATTATTTCTAGTAAAAAATTGATGTGCTTTTTATTAATTATATATTATTTACTTTAATCTCTAGTTGTCGTCAGGGAAATATGTGTGAAAATAACACCCAAAAGATTAACATCACGCCTTTTAATCCGATGATTCAGAATAATGTTAATTTGACGCTTCAAAAATACGGCTTTGGTGATCGGTCCAAGATTTATGGTGTTGGTGATTCTGTTTATATAATGACTTTTCTTGGTAGTGAAAAGCAGGCGAACCGTAGCCACTTGAATTTATGTGATATTGCCCTTATTCAAAAGGGTGTTGTTTCTAGCATTAAAATAAGTAGATTTACTGGAGAGAATATCTATGATGTTCGTCTGGAGGGGGAAGATGGTGGTAGTATATGTGGTGCTGGGGCGATTCATCTCTCTTATAATTTGTGAGTTTGATTTGTTTTAGAGATAATTAACGGCTATACAGTGAAAAAATTGAAGTAATGTTTTTTATTTTAATATTAATTACTTTAATCAACGAAAAATGTCTTCAACTACCCACACAGATCTGATGAAGTTCTTTAAAAAGCACCCCTTTGGTGGTGCGAAAAAGGATCAGCACTTTTGTAATAGCAGCCTTGAGGATCTTTTATCCAGGGCAGAAATGTACGGTGCGAATGAAAAAGAATTGGAACACATGAAAGGTTGGTATGTTAATTATTTTGACTATAGGTCGGGTGCTGAGTGTTGTTGGAATTTGATTGACCGGCTGACGGGTGAATGGAAGGGGTTGGCGGACTCGAGACAAAGGCATTATGGGTTATATATTCCGGAAGACAAGGAAAGCGACAAATGGATTGATGATTGTGAAAATGAAGTTTTTCGGCGAATGATTCTTGCGGATCATATTCCTCACTGTTGCGATGCGATTGAGTTTGGGGGGATGGATGATATTTGTAGAACGATTTTACAGTTTTCTGAAACCATGATGGAGCGTGGAGCCAAGGTTGGTGATTTGTATGAAGACCACAATGATATGTTTTGGGCGCTGGATGCTCTAAACTTGATGGCGAAGAGTGGTGAGCTTGATCCGCACAGCTGGGGCACAGCGGAGTGCCGATGCTTCAAAGCATAGACGCGCTGGCACCGTGCGAACTAACGGATATATAGGCACCGTGCGATCTAACCGTTAATTAGCCGCCCGCAACGGTCGGCTACCCCCACGCCGCCAACGGATATATTACCCTTTCAACTAGCCCACCCTGTTATATGGACCTCAGATACCGGTAACGATCTCAGATACCGGTAACGATCTCAGATACCGGTTACAATAAAAAATGGCTTTTTTTGCCAAGTTTTTCTTTATTTTTATTCTACCTACTTTTCTCTACCAGTCTATTCCTCCTTATCGACCCACTCGCCCTTCTCCGAGTTCCAGGTCTTCCCCTTCGGCGAGCGGCCCATCGGGCGCGCCGTGTGTCCTGCCGGGAGGGTCTTTACCTTGACCTTTTTCACCTTTTTGGCCGAGCTCTTAGCATCTTCCTGGGAAGATGCCTCCGCCTTGGCCGCCAAAGCCGCCTCGGCCTCCTCCCTGGACGACGACAGCTGCCCCCACTCATCCAAGATCCCCCATCCAAAAGCATTTATCATCCGCGCGCGCAGGTCTTCATACTTGAAGGCCTCCAGCGCACTGCTATCGCCCTCCGCCGCCTGACGAACCGCGAGCTGGTAGCAGGAGTCGCAGGCGCCACAGAAGTCGCACTCTTCCTCGTCCTCTTCCTCCGCCGCCTTGCGCTCCTTCTCCACCGCCTTATCCGCCTTCGCATTCTGCCGCGCAAGCTTGGCTGCTCCCTTCGCCGCCTTCGCCATGGTGCGCTTCAGCTTCTCCGCCTCCTTATCTGCCTTCGCCTGCTCCCGCGCAAGCTTGGCTGCCTCTTTCTCTTCCGCCTTGCGCTGCTTCTCCGCCTCCTTCTCCGCCTTCGCCTGCTCCCGCGCAAGCTTGACCGCCTCCTTCTCCTCCGCCTTGCGCTGCTTCTCCGCCTCCTTCTCCGCCTTCGCCTGCTCCCGCGCAAGCTTGGCCGCCTCCTTCTCCTCCGCCTTGCGCTGCTTCTCCGCAGCCCAGGCTGCCTTCAGCTGCTCCCGCTCGAGCTTGGCCGCCTCTTTCTCTTCCGCTTTGCGCTGCTTCTCCGCCGCGCGTTTCATTTTCTCCTCTTTCGTCAGTTGTTTCCTGACCGGTGCCTTCTTCGGCATACCAAGAAGCGCATATGCTTCGCTGGCGTCGATCTTCAGTGCTCCGTTCTTCTCCAGGTGCGCGATGAGGTCCTTTGCTACTCCCGTGTACATGTTCGCGATCATCTCCGTCTCGTAAGTCTGCTGCTGCTGAGCCATTTTTGGATGAGTTTTTCTTTGAAGTGTTTGTTACTTTTTGTTCTCTTTCTTGCTTTGTGTGCCTTACTCATAAAATAAAAAAAACACTTCAATTTTCTTAAAATATTTTTCTAATTTGATTATTTTCATTATTTTTCAGATCCAATCTCTCCAACCACAAGATTTCACATTTCATTCTATAACAAAAATATATAATGAAATTCTAACTTCTTGAATTCTTCACCAACAAATATATCACATGTCGGAGAGAATAAATAAAATATATTTTATTATCACCCGTTTCTTTTACATCAAAATAAAAAATTTATAATTTCCAACATTTCTAATTTCTAAAGAATTACTCACACAAGGGCAAACACATTAAATTCTCCCTTCTTCCAGCTACGATTAAATGAACCACTTCGATCCTTCCTCTGCCGCTTCTTCTCATCCGCACTTCGCGCGACGCGTTCATTATTACTCGCAAACTTTCCGCTTCCCACCTCCAACGGATTCACCCGCCTAATTTCCCCACTCCTAATCCTCTCCCTCACAAAACTTCGCACCTGCTTTCGGTTTAGCCCCGTCCTACTCGCGATCGTCCTCAGCGACAGCGGCGAACCGCTCTTGAAAATATCCATCGTTGAAATGTTCTTGTTGGTCGACATACTTATATTGCTTCTTGTGTAGTTTTCTTATTTTAGTTTTTGAATACTTCAATTTTCTTGCTAAGATATCCGTTACTATTTCAACGAAATAAAAAAAATCAACGTCGAATTCCCCCTACTTGCTGGTTTCGGTTTGTGACGAAGACCCATAAAGTTCCAAACTTCCAGAAAACATGCCTGGAAGGGCTCCTTGAGATATCTGCCTATTTTCACTTTTCACATAAGATTTTTTCTACTCAACCAAATCTAGCTGTGAAACTATACAGTCGTTGGACTATATTTTTTAAAGGCTATCGACCCCAAGGCTTACATCGACATTTTTTTTATGGAACTACGCCTGTGGTAGCCAGACGCCAACTATATGCTCCGTAGCGGGATCGAACCGCTGACCTTGGGTTTATTAGACCCACGCTCTACCTAACTGAGCTAACGGAGCTTCTTTAATTTGTTCTTGTTTTTATTACCTTTTATGTCTTTAAGTTTTTTTCCTACTATCTACCAGGCACTGTTGTCTTCTTCATCGTCCCCCCACCGTTTCGGAACATACATCTTCACCAGCTTCGGACCCGTCTCTCCCTCACTACTATCGCTGCTCGTTGGCGTCCAGCTCTTGCGCTCCGCTCGCACAAGTTCCACCTTCGCCGGAGCCGCCACGGCCGCCGCCCATGCTCCCTGCGGTTCTGCTGCTGAAACCGCCTTCGGAACATCCTGCTCCGCCGCAAGGCGAGCCGCTTCGATACGCTTTCGCCGGATCTCGACCCGCTCCCGCTCCGCCGCCTGCCGCTTGGCCGCCGCGACCCGCTCCTCATCCTCCTCATCACTATCATCTTCCGGAAGAGAAAACCGGTTCTTCGCAAGCTTCAGCACCGGCTTGATCTTCTCTACCGCCATCTTCGTGTTGTCCTTATCACCGGACACCTTCCACCCCTTCTCACCCGTCTCCTTCTCCACCTCTTCCACACGGTCGCAATGCCAAGCGGTCTTTCTTTCCCGCTTCTCCGAGTTCTTCTTCGCCGACCAATGCGCTTTCTTCACTAGCTTCGGACAAGCCACATGCCCCGTGCTCCGATCCACACGCCAGTGACCATCCTCCTTGCAGTACGAGCACTTCGGCGTCCGCACTGGCTTCTTCTTGTTCTGCTTCCGGACCGCCTTTTTGGCCGCCATCTTCTGCTGGTAAATCTTGCGAGACTGGCTCAGCGACTGCATCATTAATTCTTTCTTTCCTTTTTTGCTCTTTCTTGTTCTTTTGCTTGAGTGTGCCTTACTTATTAAGCACCAAAAACACTTCAATTTTCTTAAAATTTCCCATTTCATTATACACTTCATCTTACACCCCATATTTTATACACATATTTTATATCCCCCATTCTCTTTTTTCTTTCCTTACTATAAATGAACAAAATTCTCACTTCGCTCCTTTTCACTTCCCTTTTTTCCTTTCTTCTCCTACTTTTACCCAATAATTCTAATTTCCCTTCCTACATCGCTGTACCCATCTTGGCTTCCGCTTTAACTAAATACACCATCGGCGATTGGGATAAAAACTTCCAATGGTCCTCTCTTGATTTTCTTTTCTGGATTTCTATCCTCACCACTAGCTTACTCACCATTAAACTCTATAAACTTCTTCATTCTTGATTTCTTTCACTATTCTACACACTTTTTACATTCATGTCGGAGAGATTTCCTTTAATAAATTATATACTTTTTTTTCACACCATTCCATCTACCATTTAAAATATATTTCTTTTTCACACCATTCCATCTACCATTTAATAAATATAATACTTTTTTCACACCATTCCTTCTACCATTTAAAATATATTATATTTATTTATTTCCCCTATTATCTCTCCGACATATATACTTATATACCTCTGATACCGGTCACTTTCTAAGTTATCGGTACTCTTTTCTTCTCTATGTTGGAGAGATTTAAATAAAAAATATATATTTTTTCTTCACTCTACTATCAAACTTTTTTCACTCTTTATTTATTCCTCATCGTCCGAGTCCATTTGAAGCATCTCGATCTCTCCGTCATCTTGAAGCTGTCCCACCAAATCCCCTTCTGGATATGTAAATAACACCGAGTCATATCCCCCATAAGGCGTCTTGAAGTACCAAACATCCTCATGCTTGTACTTCATACTTTCTTCTAGTTCAAATCCTTCTTCTTCCTCCTCCTTCTCCTCCTCCTCCTCGTCATCTCCAAACAAGTCATTCTCTTCAGCTTTTGCCTTCGCTGCGGCATCTGCTGCGGCTTTCGCTTCCTCTTCAGCTTTTGCCTTTGCTGCGGCATCTGCTGCGGCTTCCGCTGCGGCTTTCGCTTCCGCTTCCGCCTTTGCCTTCGCTGCGGCATCTGCTGCGGCTTTCGCTTCCGCTTCCGCTGCGGCATCTGCTGCGGCATCCGCTGCGGCTTTCGCTTCCGCTTCCGCCTTTGCCTTCGCTGCGGCATCTGCTGCGGCTTTCGCTTCCGCTTCAGCTTTTGCCTTCGCTGCGGCATCCGCTGCGGCTTTCGCTTCCGCTTCCGCTGCGGCATCTGCTGCGGCATCTGCTGCGGCTTTCGCTTCCGCTTCCCCATTGTCCGCTGACTTGCTTTCTTCCAATATCTCCTCCGCCGCTCCGGCTAGCAACGCCGCCACTAGATCATCTTTTTCCGGTACGGCATTCTTCACTTTTTTCACTTTCTTCACTTTTTTCACTTTCTTCAACCCACCTGCCTTTGGAGGCCGACCACGCTTTCGAACTACTTCCACCAGCTCTTCTGCTGGTATTTCCCACCCTAGTTCTTCCGCCGCTCGTTTCGCTTCCTCCAAATCTAGACCCATCTTCTTTGCTACATTCGCGTATCTTTCCGTCATCTTCCCCTTTGGGGTTCGGTAATTCGCTCCTGCTTCTGCCCTATCAAAGATGTCTCCATGTGGCGGCTTTCCACTTGCTGTCGATGATGCTCCTTTTTCGCACACCACGCAGTACTTCTCCCCCTCCAACGGCTCATTGCAGCATTGCGTGTTTAGACCGTGGTTCAGTCGTACTCCCTTACACCACCCTTCCTCCACTTTCCCGCAAAACGGCAACACCATCCGAGGACGCAACCTTTCTTCCTTCTTCTTCTTCTCTACGTCCTTCTTCTTCTTCTTCGCGCTTCCACTCTTCAACTCCATCACCCCTCCTAACGCCAACGCTTCATCCACTGTACAATTTAACTTACCTTCTTCTCCTAGCTTCTCCGCAAAATCCCTTGCCCACTCTTCCAACATCTTCTTCAGCCCTCGCATTACACACTCACTTACAATCGTCATCTTTCCTTTTTTTCTCTTTCTTCTTTTTTCTCGTACCTCTCTTTCCCTCCCCATTAATTACTTCAATTTTCTTAAAATATCACTTAAATATTTCTCCTTTCATTATATAATCTAGACATTATGTCACTAAACTGTGGATCCATAACATTATTGAATAAACTTGACTGTTCTAATCTTGATATCTCACTTGATAACTCCAACTCTCATATATCTGTTGGGTACAACTCAGACGCCAGCAATAATTCAATTAGTATTGGAAATAGTTCTAGTGCTGCCGGAATTAATAGTATTGCCATCGGAACATCTGCTAAAACGGTAAGTCAATACAGCATATCTATTGGTTCAAATGCTTATGCTAGCGGAACGAATTATGATATAGCGATCGGCGGACTAAATGTCCCTGCAAATGCGGCCAAAACAGATAGTTCGTGGAACTGTGTTATCGGAAATATTATGACATCAAATGTAAAATTTAAAGGAAAGAAAGGTGATCCACGCAATTATTCCGATATTCACTGTAACCGCATTATATGTAGGGAAATTTTGATTGATAAAGGTCCTATTGAGAGACGGGAAGGGAGAGTATCTGATAGGGTTATTGGTTTAGATAATAATAACATTAGTTTAACCACAGTGTCGGATAATGGAAGAATCATATGTGACCCAAATTACAAAAATAACAAAGATTATATTGCCGCAACAATTGCGTATAATCAATTGTGGAAAGCCGATCTCGAAAAGAGTGTGCAGGCCGAGGATCCCAAATACTTTAATATAACATGTAATGGTAATATGTATTTAAAACCCGGTAACGATGTTATGACAAGCACACCCACCGGTGGAAACCATGTATACGCAGGGGGTGGAGCAGCGAATTTCTGGGAGGTGCCCACATGTAACCCCATTTTAACAGCAGGTAGTTTTAATTTCACGCTTCCATGCACTACTCCACCACCGTGTTTGAGCCCATCTGTCGATGGTTGGTGGTATTGGCCCACCGGGACCTTCTTCCAGTGGGCGGCGGCGGCGAGGAAGTCACTCTCTTCACGAGCATGGACACTATCTCGTCAATCAGATCACCGCATTAAACAAAATATCGCGCCTATTCCATTTGCCGACTCATTAAATAAATTATCTTTAACAAACCCCACATCCTTTAATTTCAAAAAAGACCATATTTATTCTGAAGATTCTCTCCAACACGGATTTATTGCGCAGGAACTTAAGGAGCATTTTCCGGAAGCAGTTACTGTTTCTACCGGATATCTCCCTATTGATCTCAGCTCCGTTAAAATTACCTACTCAGACCCTTCTAAAACCATACTTGGTGTAGCAAATATCGCATCTTATAAAATAAATGAAAACGCCCAACTTGAAATTTCCAATGCTAGTGGAACGATTCTTGTTAAAATAGTAGATTTTGATAATACGGCAAATTCCATTACTTTAGATAAAAATATTCCAGATAATTTTATTAGACTTCGCTTCTTGGTTGACGATTTCCATTATGTCCAATATGATAAATTTATTCCCATTACAATATCCGCTATTAAAAAACTTAAATCTACACAACGACAACTATATGATGTAATGAAAAAATTAACTCAAAAAATAGAATTGTTGGAAGGCAACAAAAAATAGCTTACTGTTACTATATAAAAAATATAATTTTGAAGTTTTATTTTTTATATCTTAAAAAAATATTTCTAACTCATATATTCCTACTTAAACATTTATCCATTCATTATATATAATATAATATACAATATGTCTATTACTTGTAAATCAATAAATTGTTCGGGTATGATTGACTGTTCTAATCTTGATCTCTCACTTGATAACCCCAACTCTCATATCAAAATTGGACATTCGTCGCGTGTCGCTAATAATGGGTGGTCAATTGGTATTGGGAATTATTCTACTGCTATAGGAAATTATAGTATTGCCATTGGACCATCTGCTGAAGCGGTAACTCCTTATAGCATATCCATTGGTTCAAATGCTTATGCTAGCGAGACGTATGATATAGCGATCGGCGGCGCAGATAGTTCTGCGTATGCGGCCAAAACAGATAGTTCGTGGAACTGTGTTATCGGAACTAGTGATCCGCAGTTTGGTACATCAAATGTAAAATTTAAAGGAAAAAAAAACGGTTATGCCGATATTTATTGTAACCGCATTATATGTAGAGAAATTTTGATTGATAAAAGCGATACTGAAACTGGAGGCGTCGGTGAGACATATAATTTACTGGGTAACAAGCTCACGGCGAGCTTCACGAACCCCTCCAACAAACAGATATATGACCCAAATAACCCCCTCAATAGCGATAAAATAGTAGCATCTATTGGATATAATGACTTGATAACCCCGTCGTCACGCCAATTTTCTATAATTAGCCATGGTAATATGTATTTAAGACCCGGTAACGATCCTATGACAGCGGCTCCCAATAGCGGAAATCATGTGTACGCAGGAGGTGGGGCAACGACCACCCCGCCCCCGAACGGACCCTTCGATGGCACATGTAACCCAGTTTTAACCGCTACATGGGTCGACGGATCATGGGACGTTTTACCCAACACCACTTTCCAATGGTGGGTTAATGCGGCGGCGGAGGGGCAGCCCGAGTCAAACTGGAAATTATCTCGTCAATCTGATCACCGCATAAAACAAAACTTATCTTCAATTCCCCCCGCTGATTCGTTGAATAAATTATCTTTAACAAATCCAACTTCTTTTAATTTCAAAAAAGATCATAATTATTCGGATGATTCTCTCCAACACGGATTTATTGCGCAGGAACTTAAGGAGCATTTTCCTGAAGCAGTTACTGTTTCTACAGGATATCTCCCCATTGATCTCAGCTCAGTTAAAGTTACCTACTCAGATCCCTCAAAAACCATACTTAGTGTAGTAAATCTTGCTTCCTATGAAATTAATGAAAATACAAAACTTAATATCACAAATCCTAGTGGTGATACCCTTGTTACAATAACAGAATTTGATAATAACACAAATTCAATTACTTTAGATAAAAACATCCCTGATAATTTTATTAGACTTCGCTTCTTGGTAGACAATTTTCATTACGTTCAATACGATAAATTCATTCCTATCACTATATCAGCGATTAAAAAACTTAAATCAACACAAGACGATGTTATAGAATCTATAAAAAAACTTACGCAAAGAATCGAATTATTAGAGGAAAACAATTAATTAAACAAAAATTTATAAAATTGAAGATATAATTACTATTAATTATATTTTCAACTGTAATATTTATTAAACAAAAAAAAATTATGGTCTCTCACAATGACGCCGAACGTATAATAGAATATCTTGATAAAATGAACGATGATGATAAAATTTGCTATCCGATACAATTTAAAATCTCACAGAAAAACCTCGAAAATTTTATAAGAGATAGAAAAAAACGAGAATATCAAATCAATACATCCAATACAATAAATTATTTAGAAGAGTTAATTAACACCGTTGCTAGTATTCTTATTCCAAAGGTAGTAGGATATTATAATAAAGGACCGTTATATCAAATAACATGGTTACAAGATGTTAATTTACGAACTAGCATGTCCCATTCATTTTATAATATGAATTATGATGACCAAAAAAAATACTATACTATATTTATTCCAGGTCATATTCATAAAATTATTTATTACAATAGTGAAAATTTTCATAATAATTTTGCGTCAAGTAGCTATGCAGGACTACCATAATTATCGTCGTTATTACAGCAGCGTTTCATTTTATAACACATCGCAATATAGATAATATTTAAAAATGCCAATATTGCTATAGGTGCTATTATTACACCCCAACCAACATCCTTTAAACCATAAAGATTATAAGATTTAGCAACGATAACTGCTATATTTGGTATCCCTATTACACAATTCAAAGCATGAATAATCTTATCACTACAATATTTGAAACAATCTAACGCGCAATTCATTTCTATTTATTTATAGAAATGAGTTTTTAATTCTTTATTGTAAGTAATTATTTATAATAAATTATTTTATAATTATAAAATAATTATTCCTCATAAGTTATTGTAATAGGATTGTTAAAATATGTTGGTTCATTAATATGATTAGACATCGCTTTATCAAATTTTTCAGGGAAATTAACAATAATTGTATCTTGTATTAGCAAATTTTTAATGTAAATAAATTTAGTTTTGGAATTTGCGTCGTCCCATACCTTCCCTTTAGATTTGAATTTATATTTTTTATAACCAACCCTACCTCGTGTAGGTAAGAAATAATCTCCCTGTTTTGAAAATTTTGAAAATTTAAGTTCAACTTTATACTTAGATAAATATTTGTATGCGATAGTGCATTCATATTCTGTTAAAATACACTCCAAAACTTCTTTATCGTTTTCGCTTAACTGTCCGTTTTCAGGTAATAATTCAATAGTTGGCATATAATTAATAATTAGATTTTTTTATTATTAATTTAAAATATTGGAAGTTCAACAATTCTTGAAAAATTTTTAGATTCATTAAATGTTTCTTTTGAGAATCTTTTTGGGGCTCTGTCAATAAGGCGTTTTAACGGAGTAAGTGTATTTAATTTTTTTAACTTAATATCTTTTGTGTAAATTGTGTGTTCTAACGCACCAGAACGATTTTCGATTTTTTCATGATTTAATACGGTAAAACCATTTCTTAAATCTAAATTATCAAACTTCTTAACAACCAATGTTACTTCCCCAAATGGTATCATCATTTTAATTGCCTTTGAAGTTTTATTTGACCAGTTATATTCCTGAACATTGCTAACAACGAGTTCGTAATCTTGATTTCTAGTATCAGAAATGATATTGTGTTGTTTAAGATCGATAATCATATTATCATCGCCCCATTGAACATAAAGCTTGGTAAAATAAGCGGGAAATTTATCATTACACAAGTGTGGTTCTAAAACAGATGTTTTTTTAGTTTTATTTCGCATAATAATAAGGTCTGTAATTTCTTCCTTTGTTAATAAATTAGTTTCAGCATTTATTGTAAATAATTTATTGTCTATTGTACCTTGCAACATTCTAACAAAACCTGTAAAATCGTCCATTTTGTATGTTTTACCACTGAATGTGGTTATATAAGGATCTCCAGTGGCATCACCACCGCCTCCACCACCTTCGCCCGATTCTGTAGTAATCGTTTCTACAGAAAATGAATTATCTGAATTAATTTTACTAGCAATTCTTGTACCAGTTGTTGTGTCTGCTGTTAAAGTAGGATCATCCGAACTAGATACTCCAAATGTACTTCCAAAAAGTGTTAAATTATATTCAGCACCTTCTTTACTCCAACCAGA
>PBCE01000005.1 GCA_002716845.1 Flavobacteriaceae bacterium
CCATACCGAACAGAGAAGTTAAGCCCATCAGCGCAGATGGTACTGCCATTTGGTGGGAGAGTATGTCACTGCCTTCCTCGAGACCTCAACAGCATTGTTGGGGTCTTTTTTTTCATCAGATTCTTATAGATTTTCAGATAAAAAAAACAGTCCAAGGGAATGAACTCTTTTGTTAAAAAAACAATTATTACAGAAAATATGTCAAGGTTAAGACATATCATTTGGAATTACTATAAATTTCTTTTGAAAAAAAATGGGTCTGACACTGTGTGTTGCAATTAAGAATTTATGTGTTTTCAATGAATTCACATAAGCAGTGTACCAAAAACTAAAACCAAGAATAGACCCTTTAAAAAACTATTTTATCAAAACATAAAACTTTTTATTGATAAAATTCAGACTTAGAATCGGATTCTTGTTTTGACTTCTGTAGGAGCCAAATTTAAAGGGAGGTATAAAACTTGCAGTTTGAATCTTACATCAACATTATTACTCAAAATTGACAATAATTATTGTCATCTAATTAGCGTAAGGTTAGTATTGGCTCAAACAAATTAATATTTGGTAGTAATTGAGTAATAATTGGAATATCTGGGACTGATATTTTACTCACATAAAATATGAAAGAACTATTGCTAATAAAATTACACTTAGTTTCCTTATGTTAAAGTTATGATTTTCAGTGTTTTCAAATAGTATTGTTGTGGAAATGTGTAAAAGTATGCCCACTACCCACGAAGTAATTTCTAAGTTGTATTCATTGAGACTTGGGATTTGGCCACTTAACAACATTCCCAGGGGGGTCATGATGCAAAATAGAAACAATGCAGTCCGTTTGTAAAAGACATTAATATTTGTTTTTTCAAGGATTAAATACAAAATTATACCGATCTGTATTTTGTGAATTGAAATTCCATAACTCAAATAATTCCTTTCTGACAGCGGAATTCCCCCAACCACAGCATGAAGGCACAAATTAATCCAAAGTGATATCTGAAATTGTTTTGTGTATTTATAATGAAAATGCCCGTGCTCTGCTCCTTTAGAGAAAAATTCAAGTACGATCTGAAATAATATCCCACCCATAACCAAAGGCGCGATATTTTTACCACCGGTTGAGAAAATTTCTGGCAGTAGCTCAAAAACGATTATCCCAAAAAGAATGCTCCACTGAATGGAAGTATTGGCTTTAATCCAATGTCTTTTACAAACGGAAAAAGTTTGGCAATAACAACGCCCAAAACGGCACTGAAAAAGGGCAGACTAAGGTTTGATAATCCGACAAATAACATTTGGTGATTTATATCTAATTGTAGGCTCAAAAATAGTATTTTTAAACCGAACTACTTTGAATGGAAGATAATTTTGAGATGTTGGCGAAGACCTTATACGGCTTGGAACCAATTCTGGCTAAAGAGTTAAAAAATCTCGGTGCAACAGGAGTTTCGGTGACCAACAGGTTGGTGAGGTTTACTGGGGATAAAGGATTTATGTACAAAGCCAATCTCTGCCTGAGAACGGCCATTAAAATACTTAAACCACTACACGAATTTAGGGCTGTTAACGACAAAGCTTTATATTATAGTTTCTATCATTATGATTGGAGTTCCATTTTAAGTGTCGACAGCACCTTTGCAATTGACTGTGTAGTGAGTGGTACTATTTTCAATCACAGTCTCTTTGTCACCCAGCGTTGTAAAGACGCTATTGTGGATCGGTATAGAAAAGATTTTGGGAAAAGACCTACCGTAGATACCCAACACCCTGATATTAGAATCCACCTTCATATTTTTAACGATAAATGCAGTATGTCATTGGATACCTCCGGACGCTCGTTGCACCACAGAGGATTTCGATCCATAACAAACATTGCACCCATCAATGAAGTCTTGGCTGCGGGTATTATCAAATTATCGGGATGGGATGAAAGGATGAACTTTTTGGACCCCATGTGTGGAAGTGGTACTTTCTTGATCGAGGCAGCAATGATGGCCTGTAGGATTCCAGCCAATCTAAATCGTAATGAATTTGCTTTTGAAAAATGGAGCGATTGGGACGAGGCACTATTTGATAAAATAAAAACATCCCAGCTGGAAAGGGTAGTGGTGCCAGAGGGAAAGGTTTATGGATTTGACAAGGCCCCTTCCGCTTATGAAAAAACTCTTTTAAATATTAAAAATGTGGGCTTGGAGGATTTTATTGAGGTTAATAGGGCCAATTTTTTTAATTCACAAAAGATGGAAGAAGGAGGACTTCACCTTATTACAAATCCGCCTTATGGCCTGCGCCTGGAGGGGGATATCAATACCCTCTACCAGGATTTTGGAGATACCCTTAAAAGATCTTATCCAGATACGGACGCGTGGATCATCAGCGCCAATTTTGAGGCCCTGAAATTCGTGGGCTTGCGCCCGAGAAAAAAAATTAAACTTTTCAATGGAAAATTAGAAACACGTTTGTGTTATTTCCCTATCTACAAAGGCACTAAAAAACTCCATAAGCTCAAAACTTAAAGTCGGTAAAACCTAGGCTATAGTTTGACAGGAATCGAGTAGGTTATCGTATAATTGAATCCTGCTCCCCAAACATTTTCATCTGTTTTTTTATTAAAACCAGGCAGGTGTAAATTATCAAAGTTATCGGGTTGGGTATGACTCAGAAGCCTGTTGAGACGGAGACTAAATCCCATATAAAAGTTATTAAACATCTTAACCTTGATTCCTGCTACTACCTCTAGCCATCGGGCTTGAAGCTCATTGTGCTCTCTTATTTCATTTCCGTTTTTAATAACCTCAGAACCCCAAAAGTGATGTAATTGATAGGGTTCATATTCGTTTACCGTTTGCTTGTGGAAGCTGTTCCCCAAACGCATTCCCAAGAAAATTGCATTATTCATTCCTTTCCAATTCTCATACATGTTGTAATCAAATCCAATTTTAAGATAGGAGCCAGAGGTGGTAAAATTGGTTCTTTCTGACTGTTGTGTCTTTTTTTCATTTCCAAATTCAACAGCACCATACAACTCTGAAAAAAGTCTGATATCTCCCACCAATTCCAAACCAAAAAAATCTTTGTTCATTTGCGCCATCACGGGTTTGGAAATATCAATTCCAAACCTAATGGTGTAGGGTTTCTTTTCTCTTTTTTTTAAGGTATCAATCGCTTTTTCAATCACATTTGCCTCTTGATCTACAAGGATGGTTGAGCTTTTCTGAGCTTGAACCCAAAGAACAGAAAACAAGAGACTAATAGTAAATAGCCAAGTGCGAACTTTTTTCATCTGATAGGGTATCTCTAATTTTTTCTATACTTTTTATCCAACCGTTGTTTCCTTGCGTTAGAATGTAGTGGAAAGGATTTTCTAAAACAAAAGTTGATTTATAGCCACAGGAACGATTAATGTAGGTGTCATATTGGGTGTGATTGAATTGAATAGAATCAGATAATAGCGAGGGAGATGCAGTGTGTAGTGTGAATTCATATTGTGTAAACTCGAAATTATTTCTGAGTGGGATGGCCAATGAGTCCCCTGAGAAAATTGAAAGCGTATCTTTTTTTTCAAACCCTCGGATAAGCAGTTGGTCTACTGCTTTTTTGGCCATAGGATCTTGTTGATCTTTGAAAAGAACCACCAGTCTTGCAGTCCCGGGGGTACCCTCTAAACAGATATCATCTTTCTCACAAGAAAAAAGCAGGACAACAACAAAGAGAAATATGTTTCGAAGCGCCATGAGTCAAATCTTCTTTAAAAGTACGACATTTTCGACATGTTGGGTTTGGGGAAACATATCTATTGCTTTTGTGCGTGTCATTCGGTAATGTTCTTTCATCAGATTTAGGTCCCGGGCTTGGGTGGCATTATTACAACTAACGTATACTATTTTTTTCGGACTCAAAGCCAGTAACTGCTGAATTACCTCTGGATGCATGCCGTTTCGGGGTGGATCAGTGATTACCACATCTGCTTGGCCATATTGGTTGATAAATTTTGGATTGAATACCTTGCGCATATCACCAACTTCAAAATAAGCATTGTCAATTCCATTTTCTTTGGCATTAATTTTTGCTGCATGAACAGCATCGGGTACGGACTCAATTCCAATCACTTTTTTACAGTCTTTGGCAACGAATTGCGCTATAGTTCCCGTGCCTGTGTAGAGATCATAGACTACCTCACTTACTTTGAGTGCAGCAAACTCTCTTGTGATTTTATAAAGTTCGTAGGCCTGTTCTGTGTTAGTTTGAAAAAAAGATTTGGAATTTATTTTAAATTTTAACCCTTCCATATCCTCCACAATAAAATCTGTGCCATGATAACAGAAGATTTCTTGATCATAAAGCGTATCGTTGGCCTTGCCATTAATACAATAAAGCAGGGATTTGATATCAAATTTTTCCAATATGGCTTCCATAATGGCTTCCCTTTTGGGTTTATCTTCCTTGTAAAACTGTATTAGCACCATGAATTCATCCATGTTAGAGTTTCTGATCATCAAGGTTCTGAGAAATCCCGACCTTGTTTTAGGATTAAAAAACTCAAAGTTTTTTTTTAGGGCAAATGTCTTTATGAAGTTTCTGATTTTATTGGCGGGATCGGGTTGTAAATGACACTCTTTTATGTCGACGACTTTATCCCACATTCCTGCTTTGTGAAACCCTAAACCTCTTTTTTCTATTTCAGAGGTTTTATCCATTATCTCCTGGCTGGTCAACCAGCGCTGACTAGAAAAACTGTACTCCATTTTATTGCGATAGAAGTAATTTTTTGATGCCGGTATTATTTTTTCGATTTCAGGTAGCGCCATACCCGACATATGGGTGAGGTTGTGCGTTATTTCCTTTTGTTTGAATCTAAGTTGTGCTTCATAGGTCAAATTCTGCCACTTACAGCCCCCACATGTTCCAAAATGGGAACATACTGGAGTGGCTCTTTCGTCAGACGGACGATTGATCTCAACCAATTTAGCTTCGAAATAACCACGTCTTTCCTTAAAAGTCTCTACACAAATTTGATCCCCGGGAACAACACCCGACACAAAAATCACCTTGCCGTCCTCCGACTTTACTACCCCTTTTCCCTTTTGATTGATGTCGACCACTTCTAGGTTTTCATATCGCTCTGGAATGAATTTTTTTGCCATGTTGCAAAAATAGTATTGTTTTTTTACCCATATCTAAGATTTTGAATAAACCATTGCACAATACTTTATTTATTTTTCAGTAGGGTATTTAAACGTTATTAATGTGGAAATATATTCTTATTTTTGCATGTTAATTGGAGATAATAATAAGTTTAACATATCTGTAGAATGGAAACCACAGAAAAATTGCTACAGGATTATTACTTGGATTTGGAGGCCAAACATGGCGCCCATAATTACAAGCCTTTGCCAGTTGTATTAGAAAGGGGTTTAGGAGCGTATCTTTGGGACGTTAATGGTAAAAAATATTATGATTTTTTATCTGCTTATTCAGCAGTTAATCAAGGTCACTGCCATCCTAAAATAATAGGTGCCCTTCAAAATCAGTCATCAAAGTTAACCCTAACATCCAGAGCATTTCATAACAACGTACTTGGAGGTTTTGAGAAGTTTCTTACTAATCTTTTTGGATACAATAAGTGCTTACCCATGAATTCTGGTGTAGAGGCAGGAGAAACTGCAGTAAAATTAGCAAGAAAATGGGGTTATGAGATCAAAGGAATAAAAAAAAATGCTGCTAAAATTATTTTCCCGGAAGGTAATTTTTGGGGAAGAACACTTGCTGCAATTTCAAGTTCAACTGACCCTGCCTCATACAACGGTTTTGGACCTTTTATGCCCGGATATGAAATAATTCCTTATAATAATGTACATGTTTTAGAGAAGAAATTAAGTGATCCTAATTGCGCGGCATTTATGTTTGAACCCATTCAAGGTGAAGCAGGTGTAATTGTTCCTGATGAGGGTTATTTGAGAAAGGTCAGACTGTTATGTAGCAAATATAATGTCTTGATGATTGCTGACGAGATTCAAACTGGAATTGGCAGAACAGGGAAAATGTTAGCTACAGATTACGAGGAAGCTCGTCCTGATATATTAGTGTTAGGAAAAGCTTTATCTGGTGGAGTTATGCCTGTTTCAGTAGTATTGTGTGATGATCCAATAATGATGTGTCTAAGGCCAGGAGAGCATGGCTCCACTTTTGGAGGTAACCCATTATCTGCATCAGTCGCTTCTGCTGCTTTAAAAGTAATAATAGATGAGAATTTGACTCAAAATGCTTACCATTTAGGAAAAATTTTTAGATCGCAATTAGAGGAATTTATAAAAGGAACTAAACTTGTCAAACTGGTAAGAGGAAAAGGTCTATTAAATGCAATCGTTATTAATGATTCTCCAGAAGGTGATACTGCATGGAATATCTGTTTAAAACTCAGAGATAATGGTCTTTTGGCTAAACCTACCCATGGAAATATTATCCGCTTTGCTCCGCCTCTGGTAATTAAAGAGGAGCAACTAATCGACTGTATTAAAATCATTACAGAAACTCTAAAAATATTTGAACCTGATAGTTAACGTGCTGTTGTTGAATACACAATAAATACATGAAAGTTTATTTCGATAATGCGGCCACAACCCCCGTACGGAGTGAGGTAATACAATCGATTACCCAGAGTATGTACTCGACTTATGGTAACCCTTCCTCGACCCACGCTTATGGAAGAAGTGCCAAATCGGCCTTAGAGACAGCCCGTAAAAGTATAGCCAAACAGATGAATTGTGCTCCCCAGGAAATTATATTTACCTCAGGGGGTACCGAATCAGACAATATGATCTTGCGCTGCGCCGTTAAAGATCTTAACCTAAAAACAATCATTTCCTCGAAGATTGAGCATCATGCTGTATTACACACCTTGGACGAATTAGAAGACAATGGTGTAAAGGTTGAGTACCTTGCCCTAGACAAATACGGCTCCCCAAAGCTTGACGATTTAAAGCGTTTACTGCAAAAAGATGATTCCATTAAACTGGTAAGCTTGATGCACGTCAACAATGAAATAGGTAATTTATTGGATTTGGATCAGGTGGGAGAACTTTGCAAGGCGCACGGTGCTTTTTTTCATACCGATGCAGTTCAAGGTGTTGGACACTTTAGTTTTGATCTTAAATCCCAACCCATTGATTTTTTAACTGCCGCTGCCCATAAATTCCACGGTCCAAAGGGTATTGGTTTTGCTTATATAAAGAAAAACTCTGGAATGAACTCTTTTATCGTAGGTGGACCTCAAGAAAGGGGCTTACGCGCTGGAACCGAATCTCTTCACAACATAGTAGGCATGCAAAAAGCTATTGAAATTGCCTATGAGAAGTTGGAGGAGGAAAGACAATTTATTTTGGATCTAAAAAAATACTTTATTGAAAAATTAAAGGGACTGTTTCCCGAAGTTCATTTCAACGGCCTGTCAGAAAGTTTGGAAAAAAGCACCTATACTCTAGTCAATGTTGCGCTTCCAATAGATTCGTCCAAAGCAGCTCTGCTGAGTTTCCATATGGATTTAAAAGGAATTGCTTGTTCAAAAGGGAGTGCCTGCCAATCTGGATCGGTGGCGGACTCCCATGTTTTGTCAGTCCTTCAAAGGCCCGAGGACGTAAAAAAATTACCCTCTCTCAGGTTTTCGTTTTCATCGTTCAACACCAAGGCGGAGGTGGACTATGTGACGAAGACCCTTTCAGAATTCTAAAACCTGAGTTTTCTTAGTTGTATTTTCTAAAAAAAAAAAGTTTCATAAATGGATTTGTTGCCTACATTATCTTCGACTTCAAGCCGAAGTTCGTGCTTTGCCAAGTCAAAATCGTTGTCTGAAAAATCGTAAGTCAGCAGATTTTGTTTGGGTTCGTATTCAAACAACACCCATTTTCCATTTATGGTTCCTCGATAATTTTTAATCCCAGAAATATCGTCCGATATTTTTATGCTTAAAAACTTAAATTTACTCAACCACTGTTCTGGTCTAAAATTGTAGGCTTTTATTACAGGTGGTACCGAGTCTCTTGCCAGTATATAGTCTCCCATGTCTGCTACTTGAGAGACCCAAAAATCGTCTTTTACAACTGTGGGCAAGTAATAGTCTTTTTTATCTGTTTTTTTTGCGATGAACGTTTGTTTTAATTGCATAGAGTCTTGCTCATTTATCTTAAATCGAATTTCGTAGGGGTTCTCGAAGGGGAATAAGTTAGGGCCAATACTGAGAATATTTTCCTCTTTTTTAATCTCGATAATGGCATTTTCAAAAAAGGTATTTTTTGGAATAAAAACTCCCCGATCATCAAGGGAAAAAAAATACTCTAAATGCGGTTCAATCAATTTTCCAGCCAGCGGCTTAGCTTTGATCTCCTTTTTCTTGCCTTCAACATACATTTCCACATAGGTCGAATTTCCTGAAAAATCTTTTAGGGTAAGCTTAATTTGGTAAGACTTCCCTATGACAATATCAACTATACCCTCATTTAATATGGACTTTATAAACGTTAAAGGCTTCTGGTTTTGAAAGAATAATTTTACTACTTTGTAACTCTCATTTTTGAATTTTGGATAATCTATGATAACAAAAAGTTTATCGGAATCCGAATAGTTTAAAGTATCAAATTTATAGTCCATTACTTTTTTACCGTTGACTTCCAGCATCGCTTGATAGATGCCATTCCTGTTGTAACTTAGGTCCTGTCTGTCAAACATTTGAATCCCTAACCCAATTTTTCCTGAGGTCATTATTAAAGGAGTTTGATAAGTGCTATCATTTACTTTTTGAAGGATCAGTCTTTTTGATGGGGTGAGAACACTATTTTGTTTTGGGTAATAAAGGATTAATTTTTGAATTTGTGGCCTTTGACGGTCATTAACAGTAAGTCCATACAGGAGTGGGTTCAATGGTTTTTGGGAGTCGGTAGCTCTCACCTCAAAATGTAAATGAGGACCAGAGGAGCTTCCAGTATTCCCAGAGTAGCCGATTACTTCTCCTCTTTCTATTGTGATCTCTCTTTTTTTTGGAAATTTTTGAAGGGTGTAGGACTCTTTTTGGTATTGTAATGTCTTTACTAACTTTTCAATCTTGGGTGCAAATTTTTTAAGGTGTGCATATACCGTGGTAGTTTTATTTGGATGGTCTATATAAAGTGTTTTGCCATAGCCACTGGTACTTACCCTTATTCTGCTCACATAACCGGGTCTGATGCTCTTAACTTCCCAACCCTCTTTGCCTTGTGTTTTAATGTCGATACCCAAATGGAAGTGTGTGCTTCTGGGCTCCCCAAAAGTCCCAGATACTGAGAGAGGAATATCGAGAGGAATCAAAGGGTTGTCAATTTCCTGAGCCCAATGATACATGGGAGAAGACAGTAAAATAAGGAGTACGAGATGTTGTATTATCTTTAAAACCAAAACAGTAGCTAAAATACATATTTTAAAAAACATTGGCGTTGGATTGCTTAAGCACTTTTCCAATCTGTTTTTTTACAATAAAATAAAATCCTTAAAAATGCCCCTGAATCTAAAAAGTGATTCTATTTTTTTTACCACCCTATTTAAGTCAAAAAATAATTATTATGTTTTATTTATATGGGTTTTTTTAGGCCTGTTTTTATTATACATCAACCCTTATTATTTTTTGAGTTATATTTTCTACTTATTTGGTTTTTCACTTTTTATTTACTCGATCGGTGCTTACAAAAAGCCTTTTTTATCTATAAAAACCTCACCTTGTTATACGGAGTACTCTACAAGTCCACCACAGATTTAAAAAGGGTTTCAAGAATAAAACATTACGGAGATTTATACATCTTCAAAACCGAAAATAAAAATTATACCCTTTATGCCAAGACCATCAAAGACGAGGAAAGACTGTTTTTGCATAACTTTTTCATAAAATACACATATGCACATGGTGTGATTTTTTCCTGAAGATTAGAATGCATGATGTGTTAAAATTTTTAAAATAACCCCGCCCAGTTAATTTTATCCAATGGAATCGCTAAATTTGTGTTATAATGATTATACCATTACATTTAGGTAGTCATGAATAATTTTGATGTCTTAGAGGAGAGGATCGTTCTTTTGCTCAATAGGTTAAAAGAGAATCATCTGTTGATTAATCAATTAAAATCAGATAAAGAACAACTCCTACAAGAAAATACCTTGCTCCAAAAGCAAATTTTGGAATTTAAAAGTAATAATGACGCCCTTAAGATGGCCAATTCATTACTTGGCAGTAAAGAAAGTAAAGCAAATACTAGGCGTAAAATAACTAGTTTAATAAAAGAAGTAGACTTTTGCATTCATCAACTATCAGAAATACGGTAAAACATGAGTGAAAAAATAAAGATAAAGTTAACTGTTGCGGACCGTGTTTATCCATTGACCATTTTAGCTGGTCAAGAACAATCTTTGCGGAATTCGGCAAAAAAAATTGATGAAATGTCCAAGCAGTTACAGGAAAATTACTCTGTTAGAGACAAGCAAGACGTTTTGGCTATGTGTGCCCTTCAGTATGCTGCTCAATTAGAAAATACGCTTAAAAAAAATACCTTGGAAGTGGATAGCTCGATCAAAACAAAGGAATTGATTGAATTGATTGATCTGCACCTTTCTAACTACTAAGTTCTTTAAATAAAATACATACTGCCTGTATTGGTAATTTTTTGATAAACTCAACGAGCTTTAATTTAAAAGAGGTGAGTTATGATTGTAAAAGCAAGCTGTCTTGAACAGATCCTTGATCAGTTGTGTAGCCTCAAACCTGTTTTTTAGGAGTTTATACAAAAACTCTATGCCAGTACAGGCTTTTTTAATATAAAATGAAACCTATGGAATTAACGACTAATATATTTATTCTTATTTCAATTGCCGCTGTCTTAGGGGTTGGCATTGGCATTCTTATCCAGAAACAAAAAAACACCAAACTCCTTGATGATGCTGAGACAAAGGCAAAAGACCTTCTCAGTCAGGCCAAAAGAGAGGGTGATCGTATAAAAAGCGAGAAAATACTTCAGGCAAAAGAACGTTTTATTGAATTGAAGTCAGAGCACGAAAAGCTAATCTTTAACAGAGAAAATAAAATTTCGGAGACGGAAAATAGATCGAGGGAAAAAGAAAATAAACTCAATAAAGAGCTGAATAGGTCCAAAAGTTTAACCCATAACTTGAATAACAAAAACGAATCGTTAGACAAGAAACTCTCCAAATTAGAATCCAAACAAGAAGCGCTGAATCTCCTTCACGATTCTCAGGTAGAGAAGTTAGAGACCATTTCAGGACTTTCTGCAGCAGCGGCCAAAAAAGAACTTATTAGCTCCCTAGAAAAGAAAGCACAGTCAGAAGCAATGGCCTTTGCTCAACAGAGCTTAGAGGAGGCTAAATTGACCGTAGAGCAAGAAGCCAAAAAAATGATTATAAATACTATTCAAAGGATTGGTACTGAAGAATCTATAGAAAATTGTGTTTCTGTTTTTAATTTAGATGCAGATGATGTTAAAGGGAGGATCATTGGACGAGAAGGAAGGAATATTCGTGCCATTGAAGCTGCCACTGGTGTTGAAATCATTGTAGATGACACACCAGAGGCAATTATTCTGTCCTGTTTTGACCCCGTTCGTCGTGAGGTTGCGCGGCTTTCCCTCCACCGACTGGTATCCGATGGCAGAATTCATCCTGCCAGAATTGAGGAGGTAGTGAATAAGACAACCGAGCAAATCCAAAATGAAATTGTGGAGGTCGGAAAAAGAACTGTAATAGACTTGGGAGTCCACGGCCTAAACCCTGAACTGATCAAAATTGTTGGCAGAATGAAATATCGTTCTTCCTACGGACAGAACCTCTTGCAACACTCAAGAGAGGTGGCCAAACTGTGTGGTGTGATGGCTTCGGAGCTGGGCTTGAATCCAAAATTGGCAAAAAGAGCTGGTTTGCTCCACGATATCGGTAAAGTCCCTGAGGAGGAAACAGAGACTCCACATGCTATTTTGGGGATGGAATGGGCGGAAAAGTATGGAGAGAAAAAAGAAGTCTGCAATGCCATAGGAGCCCACCACGATGAAATTGAAATGACATCTTTATTTTCCCCTATTGTACAAGTCTGCGACGCTATTTCTGGTGCGCGACCAGGAGCCCGTCGCCAGGTTTTGGAAAGTTATGTTCAGCGGCTAAAAGATTTGGAGAAAATCGCCTATGACTTTAATGGAGTAAACAAAGCATATGCCATTCAAGCTGGAAGAGAGCTTAGGGTGATAGTTGAAAGTGATAAAGTTTCAGATGACCAGTCTGCTGAATTATCATTTCAGATATCTCAAAAAATACAAACTGAAATGACTTATCCTGGACAAGTTAAAGTTACTGTGATCCGAGAGACCAGAGCAGTTAATGTCGCAAAATAATTATTGAAAAAATATAGCAAGTCCACCGATTCCAGTCAGCAGAAGAATCAACTGGCGGTATTTTTCATTGTTTATTTTTTGCACCAAATATATCCCAAGTACAAAACCTATAATTACGGCGGGAATCAAACCCAAACTTATTTGAAGAGAATCCCCATTGATCGTACCCCAGGACCAAATATGAAAGGGTACTTTAAACAGATTGATGATAAAAAACAGCCATGCAGCTGTTCCAATAAATTCGTTTTTTGGCAATTTCATTACTAAAAAATAGATATTGGAAAAAGCACCTGCTAAATTTCCTACCATGGTAGTAAATCCTGCTAACATCCCCATAAGGGCTGCAAAACTCCAGTGTGAAGGAATTTTTTTTCGGTCCTTGCGTTCCCAATAAAACATCATAAGCACACTGATCAAGATGATCGCGGCCATCCCAATTTTAAAGAGCTTTTCAGGTAAATCCTTGCCTAAAAAAACACCGACCAAAATACCTAAAATCATCCAGGGTAGTAGCTTCAAAAGATAATGCCATTTAACATGCCTTTTGTAATAGAGAACGGCCAAAATATCTCCACAAATCAACAGAGGCATCAAAATCCCAGTAGACTCTTTGGCGCCATATGCCAATGCCAAGCCCGTTACAATTAAAACTGCCAAGCCTTTTATCCCTGATTTGGCAACCCCAAGAATTAGCGCGCACCCTAAAGCCATTAGAAACGTTAAACTCAAATAGGGGACCATGTTAGTTATTTCCAAGGGAAATATATTTTATTGTTTAAAGCTAAAAATTAATTTCTTTAATCAACAGACAATAAAAAAGAGTTGTAGGGGATGAAAAAAAGTAATTGCATTGCAGTGGGATTCCAATTTCTAAAAATAGTTATCCATTCGAATTCTTTTATAAAGTCCTCGTGTATTTCTCCTGAACTTACTAAAATCAAAGGTGAGGTAGAGTTCAAAATGCTTGGAGTATTGGTATTATTTATTTTTTTCACCTAAATTATAAAGCAATCCGATATCAAAATTCTCTAAAGAAAGCCCTACAGAAATCCCGAAATTTTTTACATAAAGCTTTCCAAATGATAGAACTGCTGATTCAATCCCAACCAGAATCCAACCAATTGAAAATCCCGAGACAAATAAAAATTGGGGAGATTTCCTTGTATAGATAAGGAACCGTAGAGGAGAAAATAGGTGTATTTTGGAAAAAAAATATTTTCATAGGGATTCTATTAGAGAGTATTTTTGTATCCCAAACAGGTGTAGAATTTTGATTAAGTTGTTTTTATTACTTTTAAAGCAATAATATATCCATCATGGAAGAAAATAAAACCAGGTTGTTGTCACTTGATATCCTTCGCGGGATGACGATTATTTTTATGATTATTGTCAACCATCCTGGATCATGGGACCACGTTTATGCTCCTTTATTACATGCCAAGTGGAATGGTTTAACCCCGACAGATTATATTTTTCCCACATTTCTTTTCATTGTAGGGGTATCGATTGTGCTGTCATTGACCAAACTTCGGGAGAGGGGCGTGACCCAAAAAAGTTTGGTTAAAAAAATAATACTCCGCAGTTTAAAAATTTACGCCATGGGGATGTTTTTATGGCTTTGGCCCACTTTTAACCTTGACAGCATTCGATGGGTGGGTGTTTTACCCCGAATTGCCCAGGTGTTTTTAGTATGTGCCTTGATCTACCTTTTTATCCAAAAAAAAGCACAGATCATCATAGGTGGGGTAACGCTGATTCTCTATTGGTTGGTCATGGAGTACCTGCCGGTCCCTGGAATTGGAGTGCCCGACTTGAGCGTACCTGAAAAAAACTGGGCGAATTATATCGATAAAAAATACCTTCCTGGGTACTTGTGGAGGCAAAATTGGGATCCCGAGGGCATCTTGAGTACATTTCCTGCCTTAGTTACGGGCATACTCGGAATGATAGCCGGAGGTGTATTGGTCTCAAAAAAAGTGCTTAAGGACAAGTTGTTACAGCTTTTTATAATGGCTTCAGTCTTATTGTTTTTGGGGGATATTTCTCAATACATCATGCCCGTAAATAAAAGTATATGGAGTAGTTCATTCGTGCTTATTGCTGGAGGGATCAGTTGTTTGCTTTTGGCTTCTTTCCTTTATTGGGTGGATACTAAAGAATATGCACACAAATTCAAGTTTGCCCAAGTTTTTGGTGTCAATGCCATTTTCTCCTATACCCTTGCGGGAATATTATACCCACTTTTCTACGTTGACAAACTCTTTGGGGTTTCATTGAGTTCCTCATTTGTTGACCAAGCCATAGCTCTAGGTGTGTCGCCTAAATTGGCCTCTTTGACCTATGCTGTTTTTTACGTCATGATTATTTCGATACCCACCTACCAATTGTTTAAAAGAAAAATATACATCAAATTATAAGATCTGATTTATAATTCTTTATCTATCTTAGGAATCAACTTTTTAACCAAAAACCATGAATAAGAAAGATACTTATTGGAAAACCAACTTAAAATATTTGTTCATACTCTTATCCATTTGGTTTTCGGCTTCCTTTGGTTTTGGGATTCTTCTTGCAGATACGTTAAATCAATTTCATTTAGGCGGATTTAAACTTGGTTTTTGGTTCGCTCAGCAGGGAGCGATCTATGTGTTTGTAATTTTGATTTTTGTCTATATCTACTTGATGAATCGTTTAGATAAAAAATTTAAAAACGATAAATAAATGGAGTTACAATATTGTATTTGGATAGCGGTTGGGTTAAGTTTTTCACTTTATATTTTCATTGCAATACGCTCAAGAGCCTCCTCCACGGGTGACTTTTATGTGGCTGGGAAAGGGGTGCCACCCATTGCAAACGGTATGGCTA
>PBCE01000019.1 GCA_002716845.1 Flavobacteriaceae bacterium
GATTATTTTGAAAAAAATATGAAGGCTGATTGTAATCAAAATACCTCATAAATCTAACATTTACAGTTTTGGGTTTATCCAATGTTATTGTAATTTCTGATATAGTTTCTGTTACACTGCCTGTCCATTCTTCAAAAACCCAATCTCTTGAGGCATTTGCTGTTAGTCTTATAACTGTTCCAGAATTATACTCTGTTGGATCTGAAGATCTAGCAGAAGAAACTATTTCCTCTCTAACTGTTCCTTCTCCTTGGATGTTAATTGTTAAAGGATATTTCCTCTTTACAAAATTAGCATTCAAATTTAGGTTTTGATTTACAGTTATAGTTAGAGGATTTTGAGTAGAACCATTAGACCAGCTCTCAAATATATATTCTGAATTTTGAGTAGCTGTAATAGTTACACTTTCACCATAATTATATGTTCCACCTGATAGAGATACTGTTCCTCCATCACTTGAAGTAACTGAAAGTGTATATTTTGATTTAGGTGTAACCTCAGAAGATGAATCATCTTTTCCACATGATATAAAAAATGATAGAGTAATAACTAGAAAAATTCTCATATATATTGGAGTTGATAAAAATTTAAATTACTAAAATAATTTACACTCATCAGTTTAAGTAGAAACATGATCATTGATAGTTATAAAAGTTCGCGCGAACAATTATAATTTGAAGTTGCTTATATCTGAATTTGTCGACCTATTTGTCCACATTTGGAAGAATAAAACCCCTAAAAAGTTGACTTATAGGTTTTTTTAATTTTAGCGGTCTGGACGGGACTCGAACCCGCGACCCCATGCGTGACAGGCATGTATTCTAACCAACTGAACTACCAGACCTTAATTATTGAGAACGTAAATATACATTGCATTTTTATTTTGCCAAACAAATGCCTTTAAAAGAAATCTTTGATTTTGTAGAAAAGGAATTATATGTCTTAAAAAAAACAGCTTTTCAGGGAGTTAAAAATCAACCCTTATTCTTGGGATTTAGCATAAAGAAATTCGAAATCGCAGCAAATCCGAGTGCCATCATGAGAAAGAGATCCGTTCTTAAAGAAAAAATATGTTTTGGGAACCATCCTAAATTGGACAATATAAAAATAAAAAGTGCCAACGCGGATAAGACAATCATGACCACTCCTTGAGGTCGCTTAGAGAAAATCCCCAACATTATCATAGGGCCCATCAAGGCTGTTCCAGAAAAACTCAATCGGGCCAAGAGCACCAATTCATCGGAACTTAATAATGAAAAAACCAATGCCGACAATGCAAACAGCAAAATCACAACTCTTATGGGCCACAGATTGTCATCTTCTTTTAAACCCAAGAGGCCTTTGACCTCATTTCCCATGGCAAAAAGTTGAGAGTCGGAAGTTGACATAGCGGCGGCAAACAAGCCGATGATAATAAAGGCCGCAATCAATTCATGTTGCTCTTCCAGCAGCACACCACCCAAGAAATCAGCAGTACTGGCATCGGCATAATAAATGGCCCCGTACATTCCGATGATGATGGTGGGAAGGATAACCAACATTGCAAAAAAACCAACAGAAGTCGCCATTTTTTTTAATGCATTATAGTTTTTCATGATCACCAAGCGGGTAGACAACTGGGGTTGAGTAACCGGTATCATCAAAATGGCCAAAGCTGAAGCGATTAAAAATTGTGGACTCAGGAGTCCCATTGGTCCCGGTGTGGACAGTAAATCTCGGTTCACTCTTGCTGCCTTCTCAAAAAGTGTCTCCCAACCTCCAACTTTATTCAAACAGTTAAAGGCCACAATCCATACCACAATCATCAGCAGCGTGCCTTGCAGGGCATCGGCATAAATGATGGCTTTGAGCCCTCCCAATTCTGAATAAATCAATATGATTAATACAATACCTATAGACCATCCCCAAACGGGAATAAAACCTGGAAAAGCAGACACTAAAAATATGGCCACACCTCTAATTTGAATGGCAATATAGGGAATCAAAAACAAGAAAACTGCGGTGAAATAGAGATAACCAGCCGTTTTGTTTTGATAACATTTCTGTAGCAATGCCGACATCCCTTGATAGGTTGATTGACCCACCCTCTTTCTCAAGTAAAAGCCAAACCATAGAATCAAAAACACCATGATGGCATCGGAAAAAGTGAGAAAAATCCATGCACCAACCCCATTCGACCTCGAAAAATCTGGCATCCCCAGTAGGGTAAATGTACTGAACAAGGTGGCAGCAAACGTCATCAATCCTATGAGCACACCAATCTTTGTCCCCCCCAACATAAAATCTGAAGAAGTCTTTATTTGTTTTTTTGTCCTCCAAGAGAAGAACATCAAAATGCCAATGTAAACTGCGCCAATAATTAAAAGGTAAGTCAACATATTATTCTTTTTTTAATTCATCTGATTTGAGTCGAGAAAAAACATAACCGCCTAATGCGGTTAACAACACAATCAGTAGGCTTATTAAAATACCAAACCAAAGGGTAAAAGGCATGTCAAGAAAATAGGGGGCATTTGTTTTTTTATCCAAAACCCAGGGAGAAAACTGAACAATAGAGCAAATAAAAACTGCAATAACGATAAATCTCCAAGCGCTTTTATAATTCATAATTAAAGGGTTTTAATAGTCATCCCACCGTCAATATTAATAGTTTGACCGGTAGCATAAGGAATCATTCCCTCTGCTAAAGCAACGACTGCTTTGCCGATGTCCTCGGGATAGCCCCATCGCTTTTGCAAGGTGAGTCCTCCAGCAATCAATTTATCGTATTTTTCTGTCACTCCAGCGGTCATGTCTGTTTTGATCAAGCCAGGTTGAATTTCATAAACGGGGATGTTAAATTCTCCCAATCGCGCGGCCCACAGCTTAGTCGACATGTTCATCCCTGCTTTTGAAATACAATAATCCCCTCTGTTAACAGATGCCACGGAGGCTGAAACAGAAGAAACGTTGATGATTGAAAAATCATCTTGTGGTTTATATTTCTTTTGGTCGATCATCCAATTGGCGGCGAGCTGGGTTAAAAAATAGGGCCCTTTTAGGTTGATTCCTATCAACCAATCAAAACTATCTTCCTCTGCTTCGAGTATATCTTTCCGCTCTCTTGATGCCACTCCTGCGTTGTTGACCAAGAGGTTCAGTTGGTTCCATTTGGACTTTATATCACCGATCATTTTTTGTCGGTCGTCTCCATTAGCGATATCTCCCTGACAATAGATTACCTCGCCCCCATTGCTTTTGAGCTCCTCAAGGGTTAACGCCACCATGTTGGCAGGTCTAACACCATTGATGGCAATGCGATACCCCTTTTCCAGGAGTGCTTGAGCAATCCCCAGACCAATGCCACGGGAGCCCCCCGTTATGAGTGCTACAGGCTTCATTATAATTTAGGGATGCTAATCCAGGTTTTTTTCTCCCAACTTTCGATGCCCAATTCGGCCAGCTGGACTCCCTTTGCGCCCTCCATCATGTTCCAAGGAAAAGGCGTGTCCAATACCGCGTGTTTGAGGAAGAGTTCCCATTGTGCCTTAAAGGCATTATCAAAATCTTCCTGCTCAGGAACTTTGGTCCATCCTGCTTTAAAGTCGATGGGGTTGGGTATGTCTGGATTCCAAACAGGCTTTGGAGTATTTCCGTAATGTTGGGTCCAGCAATCTCTCAAACCAGCTACGGCAGAACCCTTGGTTCCATCAACATGAAGGGTAAGCAAGTCGTCTCTTCTGACCCGAGTAGTCCAAGAAGAATTGAACTGGGCGATGACCCCTCCCTCTAACTCAAAAATAGCGTATGCGGCGTCATCAGCAGTACATTTAAAGGGCTGTCCATTTTCATCGATGCGTTCCGGAATATGGGTAGCTCCCATACAGAAAACACCTTTGACCGACCCAAAAATATTGTCCAACACATACCTCCAGTGGCAAAGCATGTCAACGATAATACCTCCATCATCCTCTTTTCGGTAATTCCAGCTGGGTCGTTGGGCTGGTACTGTATGGCCTTCAAAAACCCAATAGCCAAACTCTCCCCTCACGGACAAAATTTCTCCAAAAAAATCAGTGGCGATCAATCGCTTTAACTTCATCATTCCAGGAAGCCAAAGTTTGTCCTGTACTACACCGTGTTTTACCCCAGCTTTTTCACATGCGCTGTGCAAATCCAATGCGATTTTTGTAGAAGTTGCTACTGGTTTCTCACAGTAGATATGTTTTCCTGCTGCAACAGCCTTATGGATCGCGTCCGCTCTCCTTCCTGTGGTTTGAGCATCAAAATAGATCTGATAATGATCTTGATTTAAAACAGCGTCTAAATCTTTAGTCCAGTTTTTCACTTGGGTTCGTTCTGCCAAGTTTTTTAGCTTATTTTCATTCCTCCCCACTAGCACCAAATCGGGCATTATCACTTCATTATCGCTTATTTTAACACCACCTTGGCCTACAATGGCCGCCAAGGAGCGTAAGAGGTGTTGGTTGGTGCCCATTCTACCGGTCACCCCATTCATTATAATTCCAATATTATGTATTTTCATTTTTTATTGTTAACTGTGGTTTAAATATGCTTTTTTAATATGTTCCAAATATAGCTTTTGGTCCTGAGCCCACAAACGTTCTGAAAAAACTTCTACCTCATTGTAGCCATCAAAACCTGCTTTCTCAACCCATTCTCTAATCTGTTTTACTGGAATACAGCCTTCCCCCATAAGGCCCCTGTCGGTTAAAAAATCGATTGTTGGAACTCGCCAATCACAAACATGAAAAGCAAAGATATTGTCTGATTTTCCACACCGGTAGATTTCTTTTTCCAACTGATCGTCCCACCAAAGGTGGTAAACATCAATGGCAACACCTACCCATGGCGAGTCAATTTCCTCGCACAAATCATTGGCTTGTCCAAGAGACGATATAGCAGACTTATCCCCTGCATACATCGGGTGTAATGGTTCTATTGAAAGCTTTACGCCCAATTGTTCTGCTTGCGGAAGCAATGCAATAATACCTTCTTTTATTTGTTGACGGGACACTTTTAAAGACTGATTCGGATCTGCGCCACAAACCAAAACTACCTGTGGAGCCCCCAGTGCAGTAGCCTGCTCCATCGCCAAACGATTGTCCTCCAATACCAATGCTCTTTGCTTGTCATCAACGGATGGAAAAAAACCGCCACGAACCAGAGCCACCACCTCCATTTGGTTCTTGATCAGCAGCTCTTTAATCTCAGACAAGTCTTTTCCTTCCAGTAAATGTCTCCAAATTGAAATGGCACTGACTCCTGCTGCAGCATATTGGGTGATACATTCCTCTATCGTCCATGGTTTATTGGTTTGGGTATGAACACAAAGCTTAGAATAATTTGTTAATGACCTCATCTATAGTTAATTATTTAACGCAATTAGTAAACTGGTAATAGGATTCTCCAGCTATCATTTTTTGAACATACAGCGCCAATTCTCTAAAGTGATAGTCTCCCCACATACAAGACTCACCATTAGCAATTTTACTTCCATCGGGAATGTGATCCCATCCATTAGGTTGGTGATAAATGGTGTGCAACAATAACCCCTGGTGATTAGTATCGGTGCTGAGATAAGGTTCTTGTAGGAGTGAATTAAAAACGGTTAAACCTGCTTGCCAATATTTATCTCCCGCGTCTTTCTGACCTTTTTTCCTGAGGTAATTTCCAAGTCTCAGCAGCCCCTGAGCTCCAATGGCAGCAGCGGAACTGTCCACGGGTTCCCAGTCGTTATAGGGATCTGCAGGGCGACCGAGATAATCTCCTAATTTGTGGAGGTTAGACGCTCCCGTATCCCAATAGGTCACCCCGCAGCTGGGAGTGTGTTCGATGTAAAAATCACAAGTAGCTTTGGCGCCTTTAAGCATCATTTCCTCAATTTTATCAAAGCCTCCAAGCGCAGTCAATTCGTCATTATTCACCAATTCTAAGGCTTCTAATTCCTCTGAAAAACCGAGCATACCCCACGCCAGTCCACGCGTCCACGTAGAATATCCAGAGTAACCCTGTTGGGCATTAGGGCATCGGAATTGTCCGTCATTGGTGTTGAAAATAATCTCGTGGGCTGTTCTTCCCCAAATATCATAATGGTCTCTGCCCTCGCCATAATAGATTGAATATTTGGCTGTCGCTTCAATGTGCTGCAGCGCGCGTTCTAACAATGAAATTTTTCGGTCTCCTTCACCGTGAAGGGAATGGCCCATCAAGTGACTGGCCACCAAAATCCTACAAGAACGGATGGTATCAACAAACAAGGAATGCGGACCATTGAAAGAGCAAATAAAACCGCCTTCTGAGAGATCGGTCCATCGCGAGGCTTGTACAGCTCCAGATATTTTAATGGCCAGAGTATAAAAATGAGCCTCCCATTCATTGTGTGGAATTTTTCCTTCATGCATCAATCGTAATAAATTTCCGTAAGTGCTCAAGTTGTTGAACCCATGATCGTGCACTCCGGTATGACTGACGTGGGTTGCCATTTTATCCTGCACCTGTCTCTTCGCCAAATCAATAAATTGGTTGTCGTCAACTGCGTCGAACTGCAAAACAGCAGACCCAAACTGAAATCCATGGGTCCATTCGGTCCAGCCACGGGTAGCATATTTACCATTTACGGTAAACACAGGAGCCCCTTGGATCTCATCGTATTCAGCGGCTATTCTGTTGATTTTTTCTCCAGAAAGCGTCCAGAGTTGGTTTATTTTTTCTTTTAAGTCCTGTATTTTGATATTATTGCTGATCTGAATCATGGATGGTCTTAAACTTATTTGTTGGTTTTTAAAATAGCATATTATTTCCTTAAAATAGTAGCAATCAAAGAAAATGAAAAAAAATATCTTTCAAAAGGATGACTCAAGATAATTAAGCAAAACGTTGTATCAAAAAAGAAGATGAAAAGGGTGTTGAATGCAGAGGCGTTCAACAAAAAATCAAGTGTAATGCTTAAATATTAGAGTACAGCATCCAAAGCATCGGCATAGGCCTTTTTTGGTGCGACACCGACTTGTCTTCCCACCAACTCGCCTTTGTCGAAGAGTAGTACTGTAGGAATATTTCTAACCCCATATTTTGCGGCAAATTCTTGATGCTGATCTACATCAAGTTTACCGACAACAGCTTTTCCTTCATAATCTTGGCTGATTTCGTCGATGATAGGTCCTACCATCCTACAAGGTCCACACCATGCTGCCCAAAAGTCAACAATGACAGGTTTATTTGCGTTTAATACCAGTTCTTCAAAATTTGTGTCGGTAATCTCTAAAGCCATTTCTGTATGTTTTATTGATCCAAAATTAATAATTTTAAAAAAAGTGGGGTCTTCTGATCGAATTAAATTTACTTATCTGATTATTTTCAACTTCAATAGAAGATCAATTCAGTTTGTAGTGCCACTCATTTTGATCCAAAACTGTCAATAATTTTTGAGAAATGGCCACTTTTTGTTTCTTGCTGGGGACTGTTAGTTTTAATGGTTTTTTGGGATCGATTACATCAAAATATAAAGGTTTATCTCCCCTAAAACTTTTTAGTTCTTTTTTTAGATGCTTTATACGGTCCGATTCTAACTGTCGGATATCCAATTGCAAAGTCAATTTTTTTGAATTTTTTGATAAAGTATCGTGAAGCATTTCAAACGCAACAAACTGAATCCGTGGATCTCCAACCCTTCCTGTTTCTTGATTTCTCCGGCCTTCTTTCACATCTATTTTAATCCTAATAAACTGATTAATGGTGATAAAGTGTATGAATTTTAGGTATTCTTCTCCAAAAATTCTGAATTCAAATTGATCTGTAAAGTCCTCTACGGAAAACCTCGCCCATCCTCTGCCGTTTCTGGATTCCAAGTGTTGAATATCGTTTACGATTCCTGCTACAGCAAGGGTTTTATTGACCCAAGGTTTTAAGTCTTTTAATTGCATCATTTGGGCATTAGTAAACCACTCCATTTCTTTTTTGAAATCGTCTAAAGGGTGACCAGAAATATAGATGCCGACCACCGCTCTTTCTTTTTTGAGTTGGCTTAAGTTGTCCCATGGCTTCGCAGGTGGAATGATCAGTTCCTGATAGACCTGATCAGCAGTTTCTCCAAAGAGACTGGTTTGTGCCGAATTTTGACTTTCTTGATATTTCGCACCAAAACGGATGACTTTTTCCAAAAATAACACACCATCCCCATCAGGATTGAAATACTGCGCTCTGTGGGTTTCTTTAAATGAATCAAAGCCTCCTGCCAATGCTAAGTTTTCAAGGGCTTTTTTATTGGCGGCCCTCAAGTCTATTTTTTTTACCAAATCAAAAATATTTTGGTAGCGCCCTGTTTTTCTGTTTTCAATAATGGTCTGAACAGCTCCTTTTCCCACTCCCTTCACGGCACCCATTCCGAATCGAATGGCATTGTCCTCATTTACGGTAAACTTGTAAAAAGATTCGTTGACATCTGGCCCCAATACCTGAATTCCCATTCTTCGGCACTCTTCCATAAAAAAGGTAACTTGTTTGATATCACTCATATTATTGGAAAGCACTGCCGCCATGTATTCTGCTGGATAATGGGCTTTTAGATAGGCCGTTTGATAGCCGATCCATGCATAGCAAGTGGAATGAGATTTGTTAAAGGCATAGGAGGCAAAAGCTTCCCAATCTTTCCAAATCTTATTCAGTATTTTTTTTGGATGCTGGTTGGCCTCCCCTCCTTCAATAAACTTGGGTTTGAGTTTGTCCAACAGGGCAAATATTTTTTTACCCATTGCTTTACGCAAAAGATCGGCTTCCCCCTTGGAGAACCCAGCCAATTTTTGTGAGAGCAACATTACTTGTTCTTGATAAACGGTGATGCCATAAGTTTCCTTAAGGTATTCTTCCATTTCTGGGAGGTCGTAGGTGATGGCCTCTTGGCCTTGTTTTCGTGCTACAAAACTGGGAATGTACTCCAATGGACCTGGCCGGTAGAGGGCATTCATGGCAATCAAATCTGCAAAAACATTTGGCTTTAAGTCCTTGAGATACTTTTGCATTCCCAATGATTCGTACTGAAAAATCCCCACCGTTTCTCCTTTTTGGAACAGTTCATAGGTTTTGGCATCATCGAGAGGAAATTCGTCCGGTATCAATTCTGTTTGGTGACGGTATTGGGTTATTTTAACGGTGTCCTTTATCAGAGTTAAAGTTTTGAGTCCCAAAAAGTCCATTTTCAGTAGGCCAGCCTCTTCAACTACGGAGTTGTCGAACTGAGTTACCGATAAGTCAGAATCTTTTGCCGTTACGATTGGAACAAACTTTGTAATATCGTCTGGGGTAATGATCACGCCACAGGCGTGGGTTCCTGTATTGCGGAGTGAACCCTCCAAAACCTTGGCCTGTTGTAAAGTCTGTCCAGCCAAGTCGTCCCCTTGGAATATTTCTTGGAGCTCTTTTACTTGTCCAAACTCATCTGATCTTAGTTTGTCTTTCAGCGCTGCATCATCGAGGGTGAAAATATTGGCCAATTTGATGTTGGGCACCAACTTTGCAATGCGATCCGCATCACCTAGTGGCAGGTCCAGTACTCGGGCGGTATCCCGAATTGAGGACTTCGCAGCCATTGTGCCGTAAGTAATGATTTGTGCCACTTGGTTGAATCCATATTTTTCGATTACATAGTCCATGACCCTACCCCTTCCTTCATCGTCAAAATCAATATCAATATCGGGCATACTCACCCGGTCTGGATTAAGAAAACGCTCAAATAGCAAATCGTATTCAATGGGATCCAAATTCGTTATCCACAGACAGTAGGCCACTACTGAACCCGCAGCAGAACCCCTTCCCGGTCCAACAGAAACGTCCATTTTTCTCGCTGCACCAATTAGGTCTTGTACAATTAAAAAATAGCCAGGATAACCCGTTTTAGCAATTACCTCGAGTTCAAAATTCAAGCGCTCTTCAATTTCCTTACTCAAGGTTCCATAACGTTTTTTGGCCCCCTCAAAAGTGAGAAATCTTAAATATTCATTTTCCCTCTCTTTGGAATCTTGAGTATTGGAAATAGAAAAATCCTCTGGGATCTCGTATTCAGGAAGTAAAACCTCACGAGCCAAATCAAAAGGCGTTACTTTTTCAATAAGCCCAGCAATGTTAATGATCGCTTCAGGAAGATCGGCAAAAAGCGCTTTCATTTCTGACTGAGATTTGTAATAGTATTCCTGATTGGGAAAACCAAATCGGAATCCTCGGCCACGGCCTATAGGTGTCGCTTGTTTTTCACCCTCTTTTACACAGAGTAAAATGTCATGGGCATTGGCTTCCGCCTTTGTGGTGTAGTAGGAATTATTGGTGGCTACAGTTTTGATGTCGTATTTTTTTGCAAACCGAAGCATTACCTCATTGGCCCTTTTTTCGTCCTCCTGCTGATGTAGCATCAGTTCTATGTACAAATCATCGCCAAATTGTTGATGCCACCATTGAAGTGCCTGTTCAGCTTGATTGTCCCCTAAATTGAGAATTTTTGAGGGTAGCTCACCATTCAAATTTCCCGTCAGTACAATTAAATGTGATTTATAGGTTTCTATAATTTGCTTGTCAATTCGGGGCACATAATAAAAGCCTTTTGTATAGGCAATAGAACTCATTATGGAAAGATTCTCATACCCTTTTTTATTTTTTGCAATAAAAACAATTTGATAACCATTGTCTCTGCGGGATCGATCTTGGTGGTCTTCACAAACAAAAAACTCACATCCAAGAATGGGCTTTAGTGGGGATTGCCCCTCCTCCAAAGAATCATTGTGTTTGTTAACCGCTTTTATAAAATGAAAGGCCCCCATCAAATTTGCGTGATCGGTGAGGGTAACAGCTGGCATGCGATCATTGGCTGCAGCATTTACAATTTCAACTATACTGGAGGTGGACTGCAACACGGAATATTGGGAGTGGGTGTGAAGGTGAACAAATGGGGCATCAGCTAAAGCCTCCTGCTTTAAGGGAAAATCAGGGACCTGCGTTAGCTGAGCTTCACTGGCTTGTTGGGCCAATTGGGAAGCAACCGATTTTAAATTTTGATGTTTGAGACCGATCAGTTCAACGGGCGCCTCCAAAGCTGCTTCCAATGTCTGTAAAAGATCTATCCTTTCTCTTATGGATGCAGGTAGGATTTGTCGTTTTCTAAAAAGCTCAAAAAAGCAACGGGCGTTAGCCTCAACGTCAGCAGTTGCGTTGTGGGCCTCGGTAAAATCCGCACCAAACAAATGGGCATATAGTTCTCCCAAGGTAGGGAGTTTGAATTTACCACCTCTGCCACCAGGTAACCGGCATAGGGCTGCAGTTTCCTCAGTACAAGTATCGATGATAGGCAGCGCCTCTAAGGGGTTGTTATTTTGCATTCTTAGAAACTCTGCACCCATTATGTTAAGGTCAAATGATATATTATGACCCCCAACAAATTCACATTGTTTTAATGCCACCTGAAATTTCTCCAAAACCTCCACCAACGGAATTCCATTCTTTTCCGCCAAGGCCGTGGAAATGCCGTGAATTTTTTCAGAATCATAAGGAATGGTAAATCCCTCTGGGAATATCATATAATCTTCATGCGCAATGCAGCGTCCCTTGTCGTCGTGTAATTGCCAAGCAATTTGGATACATCTTGGCCAATTGTCCGCATCTGATAACGGAGCTTTCCAGTTGCGGGGTAGTCCCGTTGTTTCGGTGTCAAAAATTAAATACATTCCCTATTTTTCAATTACTAAAATACTATATTGGAGTATTTGTTGGGGTTAAAATTATTAGGAATTATTAACTGGAAATAAAAATGAAAAATTAGCAAGGCATGGCAGTTTTATGAACCAGGAAAACTATATTTGATAAAATTTATGGATATCGAACATTTGTTTGATAAAATTTCCAAAACCCCCAGCCAAAAAGACCTTGAAAAGGCTCTTTTAGAGGATAGCTGTTGCCAAATAAAAGGGGTCGTAGGATCTGGTTTAAACTTTAAACTGGCCACTGCTTTCAAAAATTTAGACCGGTCATTCTTAATTGTTTTCGATAACCCAGAGCAAGCAGCCTATCACCTGAACGACCTGGAGGAAATCCTTTCAAAAAAGGAAGTGATGTATTTCCCAGCCAGTTATCGTAAAGCCTACAGTCCCGAGGCTATCGACAATGCCAATGTGTTGATGCGATCAGATGTACTCAACAAACTCAGCCATTCCAAAAAGAAAAAAATAATCGTTACCTACCCCCAAGCATTATTTGAAAAGGTGATTTCTCAGCAGACGCTAAAACGGAAAACACTAAATATAAAAAAAAGAGATGTTCTGAGTTTGGATTTTATAAATGAATCCCTTTTTGAATTCGACTTCGAGCGGGTCAATTTCGTGAGTCAGCCTGGGGAGTTTTCTGTGAGGGGGGGGATCATCGATGTTTTTTCCTATGCCCATCAGCATCCCTATCGCATCGAATTTTTCGACGACGAAATTGAGAGTCTCAGAAGTTTTGACGTAAACACCCAGCTTTCCATCGGTGCTTTGGAACAAATCGATTTGTTGCCCAACACTTCCAAGGTTTCCTTCACCGAAAAAAGAAAGTCGTTAATCGATTCCCTACCGTCGCAAAGTAGCCTGGTTTTTGATCAATTTGATCTCTGTTTGGATCAGATCAAAAAATTTGGTGAGCAGGCTAAAAAGGAATTTGAGCGTTTGGCGACAACAATACAATATCCCCCTGAAATATTGTTTATGACTGAAACAGAACTGCTTATAGGGGTGGAAACAAAAAGCACCGTACTGATCAACCCCTCTGATCACTTAAAAGCCCAACAACGCATCAGAATAAAACAAAGTCCTCAACCTTCCATCAACAAGCAATTCGATCGACTTGTCCAAATATTAAATGATAATTACGAGTCGGGTTTCGAAAACTATATTTTTTGTTCCAACGAAGGCCAGCGGAAGAGGTTTACTGAAATTTTGGAGGAAAACGAAGATACTGTTCATTACAAAACAGATGTATGTCCGCTTTATGAGGGCTTTGAAGACCTGGAAGCCAAAGTGTCTTGTTTTACCGATCACCAAATTTTTGAACGCTACCACAAATACAAACTCCGATCGGTCTCTGCCAAAAAAGAGGTCTTAACCCTCAAAGAGTTGACCCACCTAAAAATTGGGGATTATGTGACTCACATCGATCATGGAATTGGGAAATTTGGGGGATTACAAAAAATAGACGTAGAAGGCATACAACAAGAGGCCATAAAATTGAGCTATGGTGAGGGTGATATTCTGTATCTGAGCATTCACTCCTTACACAAAATCAGCAGATTTAACGGTAAAGATGGGCATGTGCCCAAATTGCACAAACTGGGATCCAAGGCATGGAAGGCCCTCAAACAAAAAACCAAATCTCGGGTTAAAGCGATTGCCTTTGACCTGATTAAGCTTTATGCTAAAAGAAAAAAAATTATTGGCCATGCTTTCCCCCCAGACAGCTACCTCCAAATGGAGTTGGAGGCTTCTTTTATTTATGAAGATACCCCCGACCAAGGTAAGGCCACGGCAGAAGTAAAAGTAGATATGGAAATGGACCGTCCCATGGACCGACTGATATGCGGAGATGTAGGTTTTGGAAAAACAGAAGTGGCCATAAGGGCTGCTTTTAAAGCCGTAGACGATAGCAAACAAGTAGCGATATTGGTGCCTACTACCATTTTAGCATTTCAGCATTTTAAAACTTTTTCAAAAAGATTGGTTGAGCTGCCTGTAAAAGTAGACTACCTCAATCGATTCAGGTCTGCTAAAGATCGAAAACGAATATTAGAGGAACTGCAACAAGGGAGGATTGATATTTTAATCGGAACCCACCAATTGGTCAATAAATCCGTGAAATTTAAAGATTTGGGTTTATTGATTGTAGACGAAGAACAAAAATTTGGGGTTGCCGTCAAAGAAAAGCTCAGGGATTTAAAAACCAATGTAGACGTATTGACCCTCACCGCCACTCCGATTCCCAGAACCTTACAATTCAGTTTGATGGCGGCTCGTGACCTTTCTGTAATCAACACTCCTCCCCCCAATCGCTACCCCATTGAAAGCGAAGTTGTGCGGTTTAACGAATCCCTCATTAGGGATGCCATCCACTATGAGCTACAAAGGGGAGGTCAGGTGTTTTTTATCCACAACCGCGTTGAAAATATCAGAGAAGTGGCAGGGATGGCGCAGCGATTGGTTCCAGATGCTCGAATCGCGATTGGTCATGGACAAATGGACGGTAAGCAATTGGAAAAAAACTTGCTAAGGTTTATGGAAGGGCAATCAGATATTTTGATTGCAACTACGATCATCGAAAACGGACTGGACGTGCCAAATGCCAACACCATTTTTATCAACAACGCCCAGAGCTTTGGGCTCAGTGATTTGCATCAAATGAGAGGAAGGGTTGGGCGAAGCAACAAAAAAGCGTTTTGCTATTTTGTTACCCCCCCGCTGAGTGCCATGGACGCTGATGCTCAAAAAAGGATCAAAGCCATTTCTCAATTTTCTGAACTGGGCTCTGGAATACAAATTGCCATGAAAGATTTAGAGATCAGGGGAGCAGGCGACCTTTTGGGTGGAGAACAAAGTGGCTTTATCAATGAAATTGGATTTGAAACCTATCAAAAAATACTAGAGGAAGCCATCGAAGAATTGAAGGAAAACGAGTTCAAAACGCTGTTTGAAAATGAAAATAAATCCACGCAGAAAAACTATGTTAAAGAAGTACAAGTAGATACTGATTTTGAGATCTTATTTCCTGATGAATACATAAACATAGTAAATGAAAGATTATTGCTCTACAATGACCTCAGTGCCATAAAAGATGAACCGCAATTAATGAAATTCAAAAAAAATATAGAAGATCGGTTTGGTAAAATACCCCCACCAGGACTAGAATTACTTGGTACATTGCGGCTGAAGTGGTTAGCCTCTAAAATGGGACTGGAAAGACTTATAATTAAAAACAAAAAATGTGTGGGTTACTTTTTGGCTGATCAAGAAAGTCCATTTTACCAGAGTGCTATTTTTAACCAAATACTTCTTTCTGTTCAAAACCAACACGATCAATTCAGTATAAAAGAAAAACAAACTAGAAATGGGCTTCGACTGTTGTTAGTCGTCAATCAGGCCCAAAGTATTGAAAACCTATTGGATCAACTTCAAAAGTTACAATAGAACTATAGCAGTTTAAGATTTTTAATCACTTCAAAAGCAACATTGACAGAATCTTCATCCATTAAAATGGTAAACTCATTAGAGGTTGAAATTACCTCGTTGATATTAACCCCTTCCCACGATAATCGTTGAAAAATAAAGTAGTAAATGCCTGGGATTTTAACATTATCCGTAGGAAGTTTTACGGTTATTGCTGAAAGATTTTCAATTTTATCAATACAGATTTCGTTTTTAAAAACCTCCTCAATCAAGGGTGCTAAATTACTACTCACCACAATATTAGATTCTCCTACCCCTCGAGAAGAGGTATAAAATATATCTTTTTTGTCTTGGATTTCATTGAGAAATTTGGCTTGTGACAAAAGTAAGCTCTCCGAAAGTCTAAAGCAATAATCGGTTAATGAAGAACGCACTGTAATGTCCCCCAGCTTTCTAAGTATGTTGATGATTTTGTGAGTTGAAAGGAACTCTTCGTTGTCCGAGATGCGCTTTAATGCCATCACTATGGCTCCACTTCTGGCAGGTTTTCGCAAACTTCTTTCAATCTCGGGTTGTATCTGCCTTGCTAAGGAAGTTAAATTGATGATCCCTTGTGAAAGGGCAGTGGATAAGTAGGGCTTAGATTTGACGTATTCCGAAACTTGATAAGCGATAGTTTTCAAAACCTAAAAGTTTTATTTTTTTACTAAGATAGTAATCTGAAACAAATTGTTTTATTTGCAACATTCCAACCAAAAGGGTAAAAAGCAGATTCAATGTGATTTTGCACCCAATCATTTCCTTTAAAAATGTAGGTAATGATATCGAATCTCACTTCGACATTTAGGTCACTTTACTGAACAGAATAATCTAAGGCGGTAGCCAAGAGTTGAATTTTTTTGGGGGAAACCGATTCATGCGCAGCTACAACGAAGCCTTCTGATCTTTCTTTTACTTCTTTACGAACCAATACGTCATCCTTAATGACTATCAAATCTTCCTCTGTTTGAGTTATCTATAATTTCTTGCCATAATGCGGTACCCCTTTTTTTTCAGGTATTCTCCCACCAATGCCTCCACTTTTTTTCCAAACTCATGGGATTCGATCATGTAGTAGTGTTATTCCTTTAAGATAAATAAATTTATTATATGCCAGGGAATAAAATCCTTATTTTTACCTTAAAATAAGAATGATCAAGTCACCAAAAAGATATACTGTTACTGCTGCCTTACCGTATACCAACGGTCCCATTCACATTGGTCATTTGGCTGGGGTGTATGTGCCTGCCGACATCTATTCGCGCTATCTCAGGCTTAAAGGAAAAGACGTGGCCTTTATTTGTGGTAGCGATGAACACGGTGTGGCCATTGCCATCAAAGCCAAAAAAGAAGGAAAAAAACCGCAAGAAGTGATTGATCATTACGACCAGCTGATCAGAAAAGCATTTGATGGTTTTGGCATCTCATTTGATAATTATTCCAGGACATCCCGCAAAGTGCATCACGATACCGCATCGGCAATTTTCAAACAATTGGAAGAACAAGGTCAATTTACAGTAAAAGAGACAGAGCAATTGTACGACCCAACTGCCGATGCTTTTTTAGCCGACCGATTTGTAACCGGTACTTGCCCAATTTGTCAAAATAGCGAAGCCTATGGCGACCAATGTGAATCCTGCGGCAGCTCACTTAATGCCACCGATCTGATTAACCCCAAATCAACACTCTCCGGAAGTCAGCCGATTTTGAAACGAACAAAACATTGGTTTTTACCTTTGGACAAAAGTGAGGATTTCATCAAGGAGTGGATCTTGGAAGGGCACAAAAACGATTGGAAATCCAATGTCTACGGTCAGGTTAAGTCATGGATAGACAACGGTTTACAGCCCCGAGCAGTGACTCGAGATTTGGACTGGGGGATTCCCGTGCCCAGCGAAGGGGGAGCGGGAAAAGTTTTATATGTTTGGTTCGACGCTCCCATCGGATATATTTCCTCGACCAAAGAATGGGCGGAAAAAAATAAAATTGATTGGGGACCTTATTGGAAATCTGAAGACACCCAATTGGTTCACTTTATTGGTAAAGACAATATCGTTTTTCATTGTATAATTTTCCCGATTATTTTAAAAAATGCTGGAGCATTTATACTGCCAGAAAATGTACCTGCCAATGAATTCCTAAACCTAGAGGGAAAGAAAATCTCAACTTCCAAAAATTGGGCTGTCTGGCTTCATGAGTATTTGACGGATTTTCCTGACAAACAAGATGTTTTGCGGTATGTGCTGACCGCCAACGCCCCTGAGACCAAAGACAACGACTTTACCTGGATGGAATTCCAGACGAGAAACAACAGTGAGTTGGTCGCAATTTTAGGGAATTTCATCAACCGCGTGGTTGTGCTCACCAACAAATATTATGAAGGGGTTGTCCCTTCACCTGGTCCTTTCAACGATGAGGATCGATCTGCTTTAGATGGCCTGCAAGCTTTTCCTGCCATTATGGAAAAAGAAATCGAAAATTACCGATTCAGGTCCTACAGCCAGGAGGTGATAAACCTGTCCCGTTTAGGCAACAAGTACTTGGCAGAACAAGAACCTTGGAAACTGATTAAAACCGACCCTGAACGTGTAAAAAGCATTCTGTACACTGCCCTGCAGATCGCCGCTGGACTGAGTATTCTGAGTGAGCCGTTACTCCCTTTTACTGCTCAAAAAATGAGGGATATGCTCCAGCTCAAAATATTATGGGACGATGTGAGAGGAGAAGAACTTTTAGTCCCAGGGCATGCCCTTGGCACCGCTCAGCTGCTATTTCAAAAAATAGAAGATGAAGAGATCAACAACCAACTAGATAAACTCAAAAAAAATCTTTCGATTGAAGAAAATGAACCTAAAGAACCGCAAAAAAAGATGATTAGTTTCGAAGATTTCTCTCAAATGGATCTCAGAACAGGAACCATACTGCAAGCTGAAAAAATGGCGAAAAGCAAGAAGCTTTTGTTACTAAAGGTCGATCTGGGAGCAGAACAAAGAACCATTGTCTCGGGAATTGCAAACCATTATGGCCCAGAAGAAGTGATCGGAAAAAAAGTTAGTATTTTGACCAACCTGGCCCCTAGAAAGATTTTTGGTGTAGAGAGTCAGGGGATGCTGTTGATGGCAGAGGATCACGACGGTCGATTGATTTTTATCGCTCCGGAGGACAATATGACCCCGAGTGGGTTAAGCATAAGGTAATTTGCTCCAGTGATACCCGTTGCTTTTGATCCCATCTACGTCCTCCCCCTTCCGAAAAATCACCGTTTCCCCATGGATAAATACGATCTTCTCCCCAAACAACTTATTCATGAAGGGACTTGCAAGCCCGAAGACTTTTTCTCTCCTACTCCCCTTTCGCATGCCCTTGCAAAACGGGTTCATGATAAGAATTATGTCGATCGTCTAATACGTTTGGATCTCGATCAAAAAGAGATTAGAAAAATAGGTTTTCCCATATCAGAACAATTGGTTCAAAGGGAATTTGTGATCGCAGGGGGCACTATTGCGGGGGCACTAAAGGCCATAGAATACGGTATTTCATTTAATATTGCAGGCGGGACCCATCACGCCTACACCAGTCATGGCGAAGCTTTTTGTATGCTGAACGATCAGGCCATAGCCGCGCGTTATCTTATAGACCATGGTCATGCCAAAAAAATATTGATCATAGATTTAGATGTCCATCAAGGCAATGGAACGGCTGAAATTTTTCAGCAGGAGAAGAGAGTTTTTACTTTTTCAATGCACGGCAAAAAAAATTATCCTTTCAAAAAAGAAATCAGCGATTGGGATATTGGTTTGGAAGACCATACCGATGACGAACAGTATTTAAATATTTTGGGGGAAACGCTTCCCCGTCTTTTTGAAAGGGTAAATCCAGACTTTGTTTTTTATCTTTCTGGGGTTGATGTTGTGGCCACAGACCGCTTGGGTCGACTTGGTATGAGTGTTAAGGGCTGCAAACAAAGAGACCAAATGGTTTTGCAGTATTGTCACCAGCGATCACTTGCAGTTCAATGCAGTATGGGGGGAGGATATTCTAGTGATATTAAAATTATTATCGACGCACATGCCAATACCTACCGATCAGCTCAAAGGATTTACTAACGCCAATTTTGACTTTTTAAATTAAGAGTCGCAACTACAATATCCTTACGACTGATCTGACCCACCAACTTATTTCTTTCCAAAACGGGAAAACGCCTTCTCGAGGTTTTAAAAAACATGGAAGCTGCTTCGAAGATGGTTTTACTGGCGTCTATGGCATCCACTTTTGAGGTCATAAAATGTTCTACTGCCCTATCCAAGATGGGTAGGTTAAAATAGCGACTGTCCGATATTTCTCGCATGCAATCTGCTTCGGAAATCACCCCTATTAATTTTCCAGTATCGTCTACTACTGGACCTCCAGATATGCGGTGTTTTATAAATAATTGCATAACATCGTGAATGGTCTGGTCTTTTGTAAAAACAACGAGATCATGTGTCATGATGTCTGAAACCAATAAAGTTTTATTAACTTTTTTTGATGGATCTAATCTTTGCCCCTGAAAACTTTTAATTGCCATTTTTCCTCGTATTTTGTTCACTATAAGATAATGATTTATAATAGATCATTTAATATTTTTGAAAACAGAAGTCAATTATCAATAAAATAAGGATAAATGAGTAGCATAGGGATCATGGGTGGCGGCTGGCTGGGATTGGCATTGGCTGAAAAAGCCATAGTGCGCAATCATTCCATTAAAGTTTCCACTACCCGTAAAGAGAAAAGTACCCTTCTCAAGAAAAAGGGCATTAATGCTGCGATAGTAGACGTCTCTGAATTTGATATAAGTGGGGATATTGATTTTTTTAATGATTTGAATCATTTGATTATCAGCATTCCTCCGGGGCTGAGAAAAAATCCTGACCACAATTATATTGCTGTTATTGGGCGGATTATAAATAAGATAGAATTGACTGGAATCGAAAAAGTAATTTTCACCAGCAGTACCAGTGTCTATGGCAATCAGTCAGAAATAATAACAGAAGAAAGTGAGTTGTTAGGAACAACCGCAGCTGCAAGACAAATTATAGCGGTTGAAAAAAACCTGTTAGAGCACAAACAATTTGAAAGTTGCATCCTAAGATTGGGAGGGCTTGTGGGACCTAATCGCCACCCTATTTTTACGTTAAGCGGTAAAAAAAATATTCCCAATCCGCTATCCCCGATCAATTTCATCCACCAACAAGACGCTGTAAACATTATCTTACATATTATTGAAAATTGGCAAGGAAAGCAAGTGTATAATGCTGTAACCCCTTTCCATCCCACTCGCATAGATTATTACAGTGAAATGGCAAAAATTGCTGCACTTGAGGCTCCTGCTTTTGAAAAGAGTGGTATTATAAAAGGTATTGTAAGTGCGAAAAAAGTTAGAAAAGATTTAAATTTTAAATTTTTAGTTAAAAACTTGTTAATATTAAATTAACCCCATAATTAGTGATTGGTACTTTCTTTTTAAATTTACTAAAAATATGCTTTGTCAGATTCTACCAGATATATTGTTCTTCTCGAAAAGATATTGAGTTTTCTTAAAAATGCTAAGTTAGAGTATCTTAAGGCCTCTGACGAGGGTAATCATGCGCAAGACAAGCGCTACTTAAATTTGCAATCTACTTTTAGAAACAGATTTTTTCAAGACATCGTCCAGCTATTAAGGTCTTTAAATGTTGTGGTGAATAACTTGGATACGAATCGACTGAACTTTGAACAAATTGTGGTTTCCTCCCTAAAAAAAACAAATCATAGTCATCTCCACAAATGTATAGAGTACGACACCAAACTATTGGCGCTTTACAACGAAGCACTCTCTATCAAGCTTAGTCCAGAATTGGAAAACCATCGGGACAGGATCATCGAATCGATATCTGAAAACACTTATTTTTTAGAAAAAGAAGGAATTTTTTTGGAGTCCTGAATGGTGGGTGTATCCAACCCCAAAGAGTCTAATTGTATTTTATTTTCCTCGGCAATACTGATCATTCTCTTCAACAGAATATTGTATTCAACATAGAGTTCATTCAGCGCAATATTGAGTTTTTCGTTTTGCTTATTGTAGGCGTAAAAATGACATTTGATGATTTGCGTTTGTACTACTTTGATGCGCCCATAGACGGCGAGTTTGTCAAATGCTTCAGGAAAAGGGACTTTTAGGAGCGCACTGGTTGTCTTGTACAATTCTGAAATAAAAATCATTACGCCAGCTGGATTGAGTTGCGTGATGTCCTCTATTGCGTCTTTGAATTTTTTAAAATCTTTCCACTCGTTGATTTTATTTTCTTCGATAAACTCAGGCGAAAATTGTATGATTTTTTCTGAAGCATCTGGTTTTTCAACAACAAGGGTGTCTTCGACCGCATCAGAGATTCGCTGATCTACCCTTTTCTTTTCTTTACAGGAAAAAACAAGAATGACTAAAAAAAGTATTGAGTAAAATCGCACCATTGTTCAAAGTTAAAGCATTATAAACCAATTGTGGTTTGCTTGATTAATAATACGGTGAAAAAAATAATCTGTAAAAGATACAATTGATGGGGAAACCAGCCCTTTATGGAAATTTTAAAAAAATGGAAAATAAATTGAAGGAAAAAGGCAACAGCGGCCCAACCTATATAGTTTTGGAGTGGGACCTCGCCCCCCTCAAAAACCCAAAAATCTAACATAGGGGCAATCGGTTCGATCAATAGATCAAGAAAGAGCATCAAAGCGACACCTATGATGATGCGCATGATTATATTTTTATAGAACTGCTGTGCAATTGCACCAGTTATTACCGCCAATAGTGCCCAGTTAACTCCAATAAGCACGGGAACCCCCAGCACTTTATAACCCAGAGCGTCTAAATATTCATAGTCCCCAAATATCCATCCGCATTGCACTCCTAAAATTTCAGTAATCATGCCCGTGAGGAAGCCAATGATGACCATGGGAAAAAACAATTTATGACCATTACAATTTAGTAATAACAGTACGAAATTAATGGATAAGTTGAGTGGTGTTGCAGAGATAAACCAATCTGAATTTCCGTACAAAATTCCAATTATACCACTCACATGGAACAACCAAATGATTCCGATGGATATGTTTTCAAGATTTAATTTAATTGGATTCACGCTCAGCGAAGGGTATTAAATCTGTAGCAATTTTTGCAGACAACAAACACAGAGGAATCCCCCCGCCAGGGTGGACACTTCCTCCACAAAAATATAAATTTTTGATGCTGGAGCTAAAGTTGGGGTGCCTCAAAAAAGCCGCCATTTTATCATTGCTGGAACTTCCGTACAAAGCGCCGAGATGAGAGGAAGTTTTTTCTTGAATCATCGGGGGCGTAAGTACCTCTTCCTCCTGTATAAGATCTTTCAGATCAACGTTTAGCATTCGGTTGAGTTTAACTATTGTCTTTTCTCGTAGTTTTATTTTTATTTTTTCCCAATCTTGGCCATAATCGGCTGGAGTATTAATCATTACAAACCAATTTTCGGCATCCTTTGGGGCATCTGTTGGAACGTTTTTGGAGGTAATGTTTACATAGACGGTAAAATCATCACTGATTATTTTTTGATTAAAAATGGCATCAAACTCGGCCTTGTAGTCTTGCGAAAAAAAGATATTGTGCAAGTCCAGTTGTTGAAATTTGCAGTTGATTCCCCAATAAAATATAACTGCTGAGCTGGACCGTTCTTGATTGAGTTTTTTTTGTGGAATTTTTATCCCCTTGAGAAGTTTTTTATAGGTCGGGAAAACATCCATATTGGAAAGGGTAATCTCGGATCTTAGGGTTTGTTTATGGGTTTTAACTCCCACTGCTTTTCCCCCTTTGATGAGAATTTGATCTACTTTCTCTCCCATATTGAAAACAACACCTTTTCTTTTTGCCAGTTCAAACAAAGACTTAGTTATTTGTTCCATCCCACCGTCGGGAACGAAAGTGCCAAACTCCTGTTCCAAGTGCTGAACCAAGGTCATGATCCCCGGAGTTTGGTAGGGAGAGGAACCATTATAAGTTGCATAGCGGTCATACATTTGAACCAAGTGAGGTTCTTTTAACTGCTTTGCATTTATGGAATGTAGATTTTGATTGATTTCATAGAGCCCCAAATGGATCAGGGCTTTCAAAGTTTTAGCATTTATAAAACCTTTAAACTTGTGGAGGGATTGCTCTAAAAAAAGCGGAGCGGTCAAATCAAATTTTTTCTTTGCTCTGTCGAGATATTGTTCCAAGACAGCTCCTTTGACTCCTAATTTGTTTTGGATTTCATTCAAGAATTTACCTTTGTGGGTATAAGCTGTAACCTGAGTTTTATCCTCCCAAAAATACTGACATGCGATATCTTTTTTTTGATAAGTAAAACTATCCTTTGGGTTTTCGCCATGTAACGTGAACAGCTCATTGACATAATGTGGCATTGTGAAGAGGGATGGGCCTGCGTCGAATCGGTATTTCCCTAGCTTGAAAGCGCTTAGCTTTCCTCCCGGGTATGTATTAACTTCAAAAACATTGACGTAATACCCTTTTTTAGACAAACGCAGAGCGGCTGCAATCCCGCCAATCCCTGCTCCAATAACGATTGCATTTTTCATCTCAACTGACGTTCTGACTTTATGTATCCCGTATCCGACAAAACGTGGAATCGAGCAAAAAGATCCTCACTGTACCACTGCTGACTTCTGGTTTTTTTAATAATATCGGAATGGGATTTACTGCGATAGGCAAATTCTTTTACCGCATCAAAATTATCCCATAAACTCAGGGTAGCTTGTTGTACAAATGGCCATTCTCCAATCCCTTTAAAATATTGTACTCCTGCTGCTTTTTCAATGGCCGCACTGGCTGCTGGAACCGATTTCCAAAAAGACAAAAGTCGGGAAGGTCTTAAAGTAGCTCTTGTAATAACCGCCACGGGGAAATCGGGATTGGACTGGTGATCAACCTGATCCTTAAAAGGGTTTTTTCCGTTCCACAACCCATGACTTTTAACGGGCAACATTTTAATAGTTCTAACGAGTTTTGATTTACTGAAGTAATCTTGAAGTAATTCATTTTGATCCAGAAAAATGTCCGCGTATTTTTGGTCTTTCCAAACCCCCAAAAAGGCATAAGTACTAAAGTCGGGCCACAGACTAAATCCATTTCCGCCCCCAGTTCCCATCAGTTTATAAAAACTTAAACCATTGTTTTGTTGAAGTTTTGATGGAAAAAGTCCCATTTGAGCGAATGCCCAAAGTTTATTTTGTTCAAATTCAAAAAAAGTAATGGTTGTCAATCCCCGCATCTAAATCCTAGTCTTCCCGCATACTAAATTAGAAAAAAACTTGGAAGCATCAATTTAATTGAGAGTAAAAAAACGCCTCTGCTAGGATTTTAGAATTTGACTTTAGGAGATAGTAGTTGCAGAGGCGTTTATAAACCAAATTGAATTTAAACTGTTTAAATATATATATAAAAAATGAAACAAGAAAAGGTTAAACAAAAAATTCTTTAAAATGATTTTTTCAATAAGTAAAACTTGTTTTTACAAAATCTTTATCTTTGAAATATATTTATAGTATATATGACTCCTGGATTTGTAGCTTTTGTTGTAACATTTACTACTATAGTGGTATTGATTGGAATTTTTATAGATATTTCCAAAAAATAACCCATTTTGAAATTCAATATTCTTTTTGATAAGTTTATTTATATTCTAATCATTGCCAATGTTATAGCAATGATTTTGGAATCTCATGTCTCTATCAGAGATGTTTACGGTTCCTATTTTCATGTTTTTGAAGGAATTTCTATCTACATTTTTTCTTTTGAATATCTGTTCAGAATCAGATTGTCGTTTCAGGAAAAAAGAATGAAAGGGGTCTATAAATATGTGTTTAGCGCGTATGGATTAATTGACCTAATTTCTATATTACCGTTTTTCCTAAATCAGTTTATAAAAGTTGATGGTAGATTCTTGAGAATATTGAGGTTGTTTAGACTTACAAGAATTTTCAAGCTGGGAAGAGGAAGCAGCTCATTAAAACTATTTATAAAAGCATTGAATGGGGTAAAAAATGAACTTAAGTTTACCCTTTTTCTATCGCTATTGGCCATTTTATTCTCTGCATCTGCTATTTATTATTTAGAACACGAAGCCCAGCCTGAAAAATTTTCCAGTATAACTGAGTCTATATGGTGGGCAACGGTTTCCCTAGCAACTGTCGGATATGGTGATGTTTATCCGGTGACGGCGGGGGGAAAGATTTTTGCTTCCTTCATTTCATTGATTGGAATTGGAATTGTCGCGATTCCCACTGGGATCATTTCTGCCTCATTTGTTGAGGAGATCCACAACCAAAGGAGGGATAAAAGATAATTGACAGCCGTAAAAAATACTTTGATTTCAAAATTTAATTTTAGTCTTAGAATTTTATCGGATTTATCCTCAATCCATTGTCTTTATTAATAGCTTTGTAGTGATCATGAAAAAAACCATCAGCGTAATCGGTTCCGGCTTTTCATCCTTATCAGCGGCTTGCTATTTGGCAAAATCAGGTCACGAAGTTCACGTTTACGAGAAGAACAGCACTCCTGGAGGTCGCGCCAGACAATTAAAAAAAGAGGGGTTTGTTTTTGACATTGGGCCCTCTTGGTATTGGATGCCCGATGTGTTTGAAAAGTTTTTCGGTGATTTTGGAAAATCGGTAAGTGACTATTACACTCTAGAGCGCTTGGACCCAGGATATCAGGTGTATTTTGGTAAAGGGGATTCTATAATGATCGGCGATTCTCTTGAAAAAATCTACGCTGCCTTTGATGCAGTTGAAAAAGGCAGTTCAATAAAATTAAAAAAGTTCATCGCGAAGGCGGCAGATAATTATAAAATTGCCATTGATGAATTGGTTTATCGTCCTGGAATTTCCCCTTTAGAGTTGGTTACAGCGCATACCGTTAAAAAATTAGGATACTTTTTTTCAACAGTAAAAAAAGAGGTAAATCGCGAATTTAAAAACCCAAAGTTGGCGCAGATTCTTCAGTTTCCCGTTCTGTTTTTAGGCGCTAAACCTTCCAATACACCTGCTTTTTACAATTTTATGAATTTTGCTGATTTTGGCTTGGGCACCTGGCATCCCAAAGATGGTATGTACAGTATTGTCAAAGGAATAGTTGCGTTGGCTGAAAGCTTGGGGGTAACGATTCACGTCAACCAGCCCATCGAGGGAATACTGGTGGAGAACAATAAGGCCATTGGCATCAAAATCAATGGTGAAAAAAAATATAGTGATGTGGTTTTGAGTGGGGCCGACTATCACCATACGGAGCGATTACTACCAGAATCTCTTAGGGCCTATAGTGAGGCCTATTGGGATAAAAAAACTTTTGCTCCCTCGTCCTTGCTGTTTTATATTGGTCTGGACAAGAAAGTAAAAAACGTTTCCCATCACACTTTATTTTTTGATGTGGATTTTGACGTCCACGCGGCCACCATCTACGATACCCCTCAGTGGCCAGAGGAACCTTTGTTCTATGCAAATTTCCCTTCAATTTCTGACCCCAACATGGCGCCAAAGGGAAAGGAGGCCTGTTTTATTCTGATCCCTATTGCACCAGGATTAGAAGATACAGAGGCCCTCAGAGATCACTATTTCGAAATAGTTTTTAAACGATTAGAGCAGCTCACTGGTCAAAGTTTAAAGAGCAATATATTGTTTAAGGAGTCCTTTTGTGTGAACGATTTTATCAGCGAGTACAACTCTTACAAAGGGAATGCTTACGGCATGGCCAATACCCTGTTGCAAACAGCCTTTCTGAGGCCAAAACTAAAAAGTAAAAAGGTGAAAAACCTTTATTTTTCTGGACAACTCACCGTACCAGGCCCTGGGGTTCCTCCAGCACTGATTTCAGGAAAACTTTCTGCTGGATTAATCGAAAAAAATTAGAACCACCAGTAGACAAATACCCACTCGTCATCCTTCAGTTGGATCTCAGAATCTAGTTTTTTTATATTCTGCTCCAAAGTAGTATCGTATTCTTGTAACTGCTCGGAAATTTGAGTCCATAACAACAATCTTTTGAATAGGTTATATTTTAAAAACTTTTCCTTTTGCAAGTATTTTCGGTTTTTGATCCAAAAGTCAACATCGTAAAAATCAATATTTTTCAGATCATAAATCCACTTATTTGCAACCTGCCCCTCGAATTGATCTACGTAAACTTTTTCCTCTCTGTCGGTATTGAGCATGAGGTATTTCAAATCTGTTCCATCATAAGTATTGTTGACAAATCGCCCGACCTCTGATCCTAAAAATCTAAAAGTTCCGTCCAATTTAATGGCTTCATACACTACCCTTGGAGGATTGAAAGGATTGTAGTTGTTGTAAAAAGACAAAGGGGAGTAAGGAAGGTCATCCGATGGGTCTATAAAAATAAAAACACTGTCCCTGTCTTCATCCCATTGGGAGTATAATTTGTTGTATGTTTCTATGATCCATTTATTTTCTTCGATGAATCCCTTGGTGTACAGTTGTATTTCCGTTATTTCATCTCTTAAGGCAATTAGGTTGTCGATATTGGACTGACGGTCCCCAAAATCCTCCCCTTGACTCTCTACGCCAAAGGAGACCAACACCCCAAAAAACACAATTAGAAATTCTACAAAACCCTTCTTTACTCTATCATAGAAGTCTTGTACAGAAAAACGATCTCCCAAGGTGATGATGCGCAAAAACCAATTCAGCTTTTCCTTTTTTACCCCTTTTTCTCTCTTTTCCTGATCGAAACCGTCACTCATTCGTGATAATTTTTATAAATATATTGAATAATGAATAGAATATGATTCTAATTACTTTTTCTCTGTGAAATTTAACTCAGGATTAAAAATAACGCTGATGATTTCCAATAAAATACTTTCAAAATGACGGAAGGTTTGGTCACTTAAAGCATCATCAGTTTCCTGATTACTGGAAAATGGCATAAAATATTGAGGTAGATTTCTAAAAGAGATGATGCCAACAGACGCTTTTGGGTGGCGATCCAATAAAGGTTTTTGAACCCAAGCATACAGTAAAATCTGAAATAAGTAGGCATAATTATCATCTTCATAAAAAATATTCCAGTCCGATAAATTCAGTTGTTTTGGTTGCACCATACCAGTCTTGTAGTCAATGATTCTCAAAGTACCATTGAAAAGATCAACTCGATCTACGATACCAATTAATTTTATTGGGAAATTTAAACCAGGGACCTCAATCTCCTTCTCGAATTTTTTCTCCAATTGTAAAATTTGAATTTGATTGCCTTGACTTACCAGTTTTTGCTCAGATTCTAGGAAATCAAGAATTGATTTTTTTAGTACTTCAAAAATGATGTGATTTCTCCCCGTTTTTTGTTGGGTTCCATGATAGATTGATTGGTAGCTTTTTTCCATCAAGGGTAAAAGTTCGACCTTCATTTTATCGAAATCCTGTGGGGTCAAAATTTTGTTTTGATAAGGCGTATAAAGTAACTCGAGTACCTCGTGAACCAAGTTTCCTCTGTCTCGATTATTGATGGTAGATTCTACTGGTTTTTTTTCCCTAATTTTTAATACTTTTTGGTAGTAAAAATCCAATGGGTTTCTGAGGAATAGCGCCAAGGAAGAAGGGGAAAATCCTTTTTTGCTAATTTCCCGCAACCTTTGTTGAATCCTACTTGTTTTTTCTATCGACCGCTCTGCTATTTTTGGAGTAGAATAGTTCAACACCAATTTTTTTTCTGTGATTTTGTGCTGGGGGTGTTTCAAATATTTTAACTGATATAAAAAACGACTCATCTCCCCAGAATTCAATCCATCGCTTTCGGTATTGTAGAGCAAGAATACCCTTTTTGTTCTTTGAATTAGGCGATAAAAATGATATGTATAAATTGCATCATTCTCAATAAAAGTAGGGAGATTGAATTTCTTTTTGAGATCGAAGGGGAGGAAAGAATTGTTCTTTTTTCCTCTGGGTAAAATTCCCTCGTTTAGGTTGGTAATGACTACGTTTTCAAAATCCAACAAACGTGTTTCCAATAGACCCATGATCTGAATTCCGTCTAAAGGTTCTCCAATAAAATCAATTTTTTCTTCTTTAATTAGGGTTTTAAAAACCAAAAGAAGTAAGGGGAGGTTTTCGATTGCGGAATAGGCTTTATGCATATCCAACAAGCGGGTCAATAATACCTTTATATTTTTATAATAGGATAGGCTCAGCAAAGCAGTTCGCGCTTCCTTTTGATCCAAAAACTTAATAAAATGATCACAAATAATAATAAGTCTTTCTATAAAATCTCCAGGATCATCTACAGATCCAAAAAAACATTTGGAGATCGGATTTGAATCCTTTGGAGACCATAGCTTATTCTGTTGAATTCTATATAAGTTTTTAGATTCGATGTCGTTGAGTTGGCCTTCAAAATCAGTGTGGTGAAGTTTTAAAAGTGAGAAGCACCAAGGGGTGGACAGTAAACTTTTAAGATCTTTATATAAGACAAACCCTCCTTTGCTGTTAAGGTGTAATTGAAATAACAGTTCGAAAAAATCTACAGCAGTGGTGTTTTGAAGCGGGTATCCCATGGTGACATTCCAGCCCTCGTTTGATTCGCCAATAGCCGAGATTGTCGGAGTTAGTAGGGATTCATTTCCCAAGACTACTGCTGTTTTTTGATCTGGATGATCTGCCGCCAATTCGTTTGCCAGTTGTGCTGCATATTTTGCCTGTGCAACGTTTTTACTCACACCAACGAACGTTATGCTTTTTGGTTTTGCATAGTTGACTTCAAAGGAGGTTTTTTGGGTGCGTAGGGACATCCATTCTTTATGATACTGTCGAATAAATTTACCTCCAACGTGTGTTTTATCTTCAAATATATATTGGTCGATGTCCCAGTACACCGTCCCCCTATTCCTAGAGATAAATTCCTGGATAATATTAGATTCAGATTGATTTAGTGCATTGAAGCCTACAAAAAAATGATGCTTTTGATTTTCGTTCATGTAGAACTCTAAGTTTTCCACCGCCTCTCTAAATATCAACCCTAAAGTCCCTTGTTGCTTTTTTTGGAGTCGCTGGCCAAATCCCTCATAAAGGGCGGGAATCATCCGCCAAAAATTCAAATGATTGTGCAAAAGCTTAACCTGACTTTCATTTTTTGACCATTGGCTCATCTCGTGATAAGAAAATTGAAAATCAAAGAACTTTTTAGAGTCAACCAAATGTGCGTCCATTTCATTAAAGTCAGATAAAATCAACGGAGCCCAACCTAAAAATTGATCAAATGAATCCCTGTCTTTTTCAAGGGTAATATCCTTGTAGGTGGTGTACAATTCAAATAATGTATCTACTGCTGTTACTTTTTTGAATCCTGACAATTCTTGAACAAAATTTTCAATACTGACGATCTCTGGAGCAAAAATTGGTTTTTGAATCTGACGTCCCAAAGCATTTTTTAGATACAAGACAGCTCTTCGACTTGGCACCACGATTTTGATCGAATCAAAATCTTTTTTTAAATCAATTATCTTCTCTGCTATTTCGTCCAAAAAAGTTTTCACTGAACTAACATCTTCAATATTTATGGCTTATGCAACCTGTTTTACCGTTGCCTTTTTACCTATATAAACCAAAAAACACTTTGGGGTTTCTTGGGTCATTTGTTCCAGAATTTCACCGTAATGATTTATTTGGGTTATGTGTTTAGGATGTTGTTTTCCTATTTTATAATCTAAAATTACCCAGTTATTTTTTTGCTTAATAATTCTGTCTGGTCGGACAAAAGTATCATCAGGAATCAATATGTCTCTTTCGTTAAAGACCTCCACCTCTTCGTCAAAATAGGCAGATATTTCGGGATGTTCCACTATGTTTGTTATCATTTGTAAATAATGGTCATGTTCTTCTTTTCCAATAATCCCTGAAATCAGGGCGTCTTCAACCACCGATTGGACCTCATAGGCATAGTGAATTTTGGACAACAACTCGTGAACCAACAGCCCCTCTTGTTTGGCATCGACAGCCCCTTCTTCGTGTCTTGTGTTCATTTGTATCCAAAGCTTTTTTTGCCAATCGGGTTTAATCTTTAATTCCGGTTGAATCACACCAAAATCAGTTTTTTTCTCCTCCTTTTGATTTGGCTCCTCCCTCCCCCAAAAAAACGGTTTTTCTATATCGGGTATTGCTTTTTGGTGTCTCACAAATTGATTGAGTAAAGTCGCAAAACTTTTGTAAGCCACTGCTGATTCTCGCTCTAATGTGCAAATAATGTGCATTTGTGAGACCGCTCTTGTGAGAGCAACGTACAAGGTGTTAAGGGAATCCCCCCGGTCGGCCACAAGCGCTTGTTCATAAAATGCTTTACCCTCCTCACCCAGATAATTTAGTTTGCTGGAAAAAGAAATTAGCCCTTGTTGAAAGTCCGTATCAAATAAATTCTGGACAGGAAACCAAACTTTACGGCCAAAAGAGGGGACCAAATCTTCGGAAGCAAATGGCATTACTACTACCTCGAACTCTAAACCCTTGGCTTTGTGAATTGTCATAATTCGGACTGCATTGGTGCCCTCGGGTAACACGATATTTTTTGTAATTCCTTTCTGATCCCAGTGGGATAGATAGCTTAAAAAACTTACTTTTTCCTTGCTGCTGTACTCAAAAACATCATCTAAAAAAGCGATGAGGTGTGCACCGATATTTTTATCGAGGCTAAAAGAGGCAATGGCATATTCTACTGCATTATAGATCGATTTTTTTGAGAAGTCTTGAAAATCAAAAACAAAACCAAATTGCTCCTCAATGGCGCGCTGAAAATCGCGGATATTCTTGAATATTGCATCGTTTAGGGTTTTGTCTAAATCCCTTTCAGTTTCAGCATTATCGTGCAGAAATTCAATAATATATCTTTTTTCCTGATCGTCCTCGGGATCGATTGCCAATCGAATTAAAGCAATGATAAAATTTACCGTTGGAGAACTTCCCAGAGACAAAGATTCAGAGGAAACAAAAGGAATCTCAGCAACTTGTAGAGCCGCTGCTATCTTACTCGCCTGCTCCTTTTTTCTGACCAAGACAGCCATATCTTCCCAGGAAAAACCATTAGCTTTGGCTGCATTCAATGAACGAATGGTTTGTTCTTGATAGTGCGGCAGTGTGCTTTCTTTTTTTTTTCCTTTTTCAATAAAACGGATGACCACCAGGCCTCCTTTTTTATCGTTAAAAAGCTGTTGGGTTTGCTGATCAAACAATTGATGCTGATTGGGATCTGTGAGATGCGTTGCTGCCCATGATAAAAAATGATTGTTAAAATCTACAATGGCTTCACGAGACCTGTAGTTTGTTGGTAGATTTATAATATGAGGCGTTATTTGAAAAGGACTTTCTTTATTCAACAGCTTCAAAAACTGTTCATTATCCCCTCCTCTCCAACGGTAAATGGCTTGTTTGGGATCCCCCACCAATAGTAGTGAACCCTCATGGTGGTCGTCGTCTAATCCTTGAAGTGCGTTTGAAATTAGGGGGAGTAAATTTTTCCACTGGAGGCGTGAGGTATCCTGAAATTCATCAATAAAATAGTCGCGGTAACGTTCTCCCATTCGCTCGTATATGTAAGGTGCGTCTAAATCAGAAATCTCTTTGTCGATAATTTCATTGAAGTGACTTATGAGCAATCGATTTTTAGGGATCTGAAGGGCCTCTAAGCCCTCCTCCATCTTGCCTATTAATGAAAGTGGTGTCCATTGATTGATGATGTTTTTGAGTAGGTGAATCCGTCCAACCATTGATTGGGCTTGCTTGTAGTTTTTGAGCAGTTGAGGGATTAGTAAATCAATACTGTTTTTTTTGGCTGCTAAAAGTGACTTAGAGTAGAGCCTGGCTCCTTGGGTCAAATTAAGCTCTAATTGATTTTTATAGAGATCATCGATTTCACCATCCGCGATTTTTTTAAAATGTTTAAAAAGGGTCTTTCGGTTGAAATCATTCTCTGACAAACCGCGATCAGTAATAAGTTTAAGGGTCAATTCACCGATATGTACGAGTTCCTTTTTATGAGAGATCAGGAGTTTATTAAAACTATTTTTATGCTTCTCAAAGTCTTCTGATGTTAAGCCCCTAAGTTGAGCTATCGGTATGCGATCGTTCTCGTTGAGCAATAGTTTTGAGAAATCAAAAAGGTCTTTTGCAATGTTCCAGCTTTTGAGTTCGTCAATTTTGGTTAAGCTAAAATCAACCAAGATTTTGGTCAAAGAATTGTCAACACCCGCCTGATCAATAATGTTTTCTGTAAGCTCATCTAATAGGGGGTCACTGTCTAATACTACCTCAAAACTGGCGGGTATTTTTAGGTCTTTAGCAAAACTCTTAATGATTTTATGGGTAAAACTATCGAGTGTTATGACTTCGAAGGCGGCGTATTCGTGTAAAATTTTATTTAAAACCCTTGTGGCTTTTTGCTGCAAGCTGGGCCATTCAATTTTTAAATCGATAATCAGGCTGCTGCGAATATCTTTTATCTTATGGTCTTCGTGGTTATAGGCCAGCAGAAAAAGGCTGGACAAAATCCTGTACTTCATTTCATTAACGGCCTTGTTGGTAAAAGTCATTGCCAACATGTTTTTATAAATATCCTCTCGCTTAGAGGAAAGGAGTTTTCTGAGATAGGCGTATACCAAAGTATAGGTTTTACCCGATCCAGCAGCTGCATTTATGATATGAAATGAACCTGATCTCATAATTTCTTATAGTTTAAATTTAGTTTTTTTCATCGTCATCCCTTACGGAATGAGTAAAAGATATTCTACTTTTGTAGTATATAAATAAAATATTATGACTTTTAAATTACCTAAATTAAATTATGCTAGTGATGCACTAGAACCGCATATTGACGCAAGAACCATGGAAATCCACCATGGTAAACACCACAATGGTTATACGACCAAACTCAATTCTGCAATTGAGGGTACTTCAATGGAATCTGATTCTATAGAGGACATACTTTACAATATGGACATGAGCAACGGGGCTTTGAGAAATAACGGTGGGGGATATTTCAACCATTGTTTGTTTTGGGAAGTTATGGGACCAAATGGCGGGGGACAACCCACGGGACCATTGGCTCAAGCCATTGATAAGGCTTTTGGATCTTTTGAAGCCTTTCAAACTGCATTTTCCAACGCTGCCGCTACTCAATTTGGTTCTGGCTGGGCTTGGTTATGTGTCCAAAAAGGGGGAAATGTTGAAGTGTGCTCTTCTGCAAACCAAGACAACCCATTGATGCCTGGAATTGGATGTGGCGGCACCCCTATTTTAGGGTTAGATGTATGGGAACACGCATATTACTTAAACTACCAAAACAGAAGACCTGACTATATCAGCGAGTTTTTCAATGTGATTAATTGGGAGAATGTTAGCGTATTGTACGAACAGAATCTTTAATGGAGTTGGGGAAACCAAATGGGTTAAAAATAAAAAGGGAGGATAAATCCTCCCTTTTTGCCCCAAATCTTACCATGAACTTAACCTACTTATGTTCTGGTGTAGTAAAATTAGATTTAACCCCCAACTCGTGATTATAAAAACGATTAAATACACATATTTTAGATAAAAGGAGCTTGAAGTGAATTTATTTATATAAGTGAATAAATTTATTATGTTACCTTGCCCTTTTTAATATGCCCGAATAGATTTTCCCTCATAAAAATTCATAAAAGCACGGTTGACAACCCGGTTGCCACCTGGTGTGGGATAATCCCCTGAAAAATACCAATCCCCTAAGTTTTTTGGGCAGGCTTTGTGGAGCCCTTCTATAGTTTGAAAAATAATCTCGACTTCTGCTTTGATCGAATCTGCTCTCAAAATTTTAGCAATTTTTGCTGAGATCTGTTCGTTTGTAAAGGGATGGTACAATGCCTTTACATGATTCTCAATCGATTCCAATGGTTTGTATTCACTGCTCTTGCATTGCATGTATATTTGGTCCAAAATATTCTCCAAGGTTCCTTGGTCTTCGTGCAACTTGAGGGTGGCTTTAAAAGCTATGAAATTATTAATTTTCGCCATGTCTATTCCATAGCAATCTGGATATCGTATTTGTGGAGCGCTGGAAACAATTATAATTTTCTTAGGGTTCAGTCGGTCCAACATCTTCAAAATGCTTTTCTCTAAGGTGGTCCCCCGAACAATACTATCGTCAATAATTACCAAATTATCTGTCGGTTTTATTACACCATAGGTAACATCGTAAACGTGAGCAACGAGATCATCGCGGCTTGCATCTTCAGTAATAAATGTTCTGAGTTTTGCATCTTTAATGGCTATCTTTTCAATTCTTGGTCGCAAGGAAAACAATTTTTCTAGCGCACCATTTTGGAGTTTTTTATCATCGAGTATCGACTTTTTCAAGGAATGAACAATATTGTCTTGAACAGCACCTAAAAGGCCATAAAATGAAGTCTCAGCAGTATTTGGTATGAATGAAAATACGGTATTTTCTAAGTCATTATTGATGGATTTCTGTACTTGTGGAAACAAGAGCCTTCCTAATTTTTTTCTTTCTTTATAAATTTCCGCATCACTTCCTCTGGAAAAATATATACGTTCAAAAGAACAAGATTTGGGATCTGTAGCTTCTTGGATCTGGCTTAAATTAACTTTCCCCGATTTCTTGGTAAGCAAGGCACAACCCGGTGCAAGCTCACGTATTGATTCAAAAGGCACATTAAAAACAGTTTGAATGGCTGGCCGCTCTGAGGCTACCACTAGAATTTCATCATCGTCGTAATAATATGCAGGTCTTATTCCAGCAGGGTCTCTGAATACAAAAGACTCACCGTGGCCCAATAGTCCTGCGATGGTATAGCCTCCATCCCATTTTTTTGATGCCTTACGCAATACTTTTTTCATGTTCAAACTTTCGGCGATCTTAGGAGAAGCCTCGGCTTTGTTAAACCCTTCTTTCTTCAGTTTCTTATAAATTTTGGCAACAGCATCGTCTAAAAAATGTCCTATTTTCTCCATTACAGTGATGGTATCGGCTTTTTCTTTTGGGTGCTGACCCAAGTCTACCAATGTTTCAAAAAGCTCATTTACATTGGTGAGGTTAAAATTTCCTGCAACGATCAAATTTCGATGCATCCAATTGTTTTGTCTCAAAAAAGGATGGACGCTTTCTATACTGTTTTTACCAAAAGTTCCATAGCGCAGATGTCCTAAAAGTAACTCCCCAGCATAGGGAACTTCTTGTTTGAATTGATCTACGTCCTCTAAAAGGTTAGGTAAGTTTTTCGAGGCTTGCTTTACGCTTTTATTTACCTTTCCAAAAATATCTTGTATGGGTTGTTGTCCGTTAGACCGAACCCGAGCAATGTAGCGTTGACCTGCTTGCATATTGAGTTTAATACACGCCAATCCGGCACCGTCTTGACCTCTATTGTGCTGCTTTTCCATCATCAAATACATTTTATTGATCCCAAACATTAGCGTGCCGTATTTTTGTTTATAGTATTGGAGATCTTTTTTTAGGTGGATCATTGCAATCCCACACTCGTGTTTGATGGCGTCACTCATTTTTTATAATGATTTTGTTTATTCAAGCTGTATCTCAAATGTAGTTAAATCTTTAAAAGCTCTAAGGCGCTCTGACATCATTTTTAGACTGTGATTTACTAGGTTTTCAGTACCAAATTTCTCAACGGTAAAAGAAGCCATTGCAGAACCGTAGATTATGGCAGATTTCATGTTTTCAAAAGAAATATCAGCCGTTTGGGTCAAATATCCAGTAAAACCACCTGCAAAACTATCTCCTGCACCTGTAGGATCAAATACCTCTTCCAATGGCAGTGCTGGTGCGCAAAATATTTCATTATTATAAAAGAGCAAAGCACCGTGTTCGCCTTTTTTTATGATTACGTATTTTGGCCCCATATCATGAATTTGATTTGCAGCCTTAATCAACGAGTATTCTCCTGTCAGTTGACGTGCCTCCTCGTCGTTGATTGATATCACATCGACTTTGGAAATTACTTGATCCAGCGTTTCCCTATAATGTTCCATCCAAAAATTCATGGTATCCAAAACAATAAGTTTTGATTTGGATGTCAACTGGCCTAGGGCTTTGAGTTGAACATCAGGAGATAGATTTCCCAACATTACTATTTCAGCATCTTTATAGTGATCGGGGATTATTGGATTAAAATTTTCAAGGACATTCAATTGGGTTTCTAATGTGGTTCGGGTATTTAGGTCGTTGCGGTATTTTCCGCGCCAAAAAAAAGTTTTGCCATCTTTAACCTGTTCCACGCCCGAGAGATCAATCCCACTGTCCTCCAATAAGTCTAAGTGTTTTTTTTCAAAATCATCCCCTACTACCGAAACTATGCCGCAATCCAGAGAGAATCGCGAAGCGGACAAACCAATGTAGGTTGCAGCACCTCCCAATATTTTATCTATTTTTCCAAAGGGTGTTTCAATGGCATCGTAGGCCATGGTGCCTACCACCAATAGTTTGTTCTTCATTAAACAAAAATAATAAACTTAGGGAGGCGCATAAGGTAATTAGAAAAGATTTATTGACGAGTTTTCAATAATCTACTGCTTTGGGTTTTCAAGTTGATATTGCTCAAAATAGGTGTCGATGTTAATGGGACTTTTTTTCGCAGCAGTATGGGCCAAACGATCACATCTTTCGTTTTGTGGATGTGCGTTGTGTCCCTTGATCCATTGATAATCCACTTTATGTTTTCTGTGAATCTTCAAAAAGCGTTTCCATAAATCAGGATTTTTTTTGTTTTTAAAATCTTTTTTTTCCCAATTAAAAACCCATTTTTTTTTAACCGCATCAATCACATATTTTGAATCGGAATATACGACCACCACACCTCCATCCCGACGAAGTGTTTCAAGCCCAATGATCACTGCTAAAAGCTCCATTCGGTTGTTAGTGGTCATTCGGAACCCCTCCGAAAATTCTTTGATGTATTCTTTACCTTTCCATTCCATGACGATTCCATAGCCTCCAGGACCAGGATTGCCAATGGCAGATCCATCACTGTAAATATTAACTTGATCTATCATTATGGAAATAATAACTTTTGGATGACGGCTGGGTAATGAATGTATTCCAATTGGTGAACCTTATCGGCAATTTCCTGAATACTTTCATTTCTTTCAATGGCAGTTTTGGATTGAAAAATAATATTTCCTTGGTCATAATGCTCATTAACATAATGGATTGTGATACCTGTTTCTCGATCTCCTGCCTCTTTTACAGCCCTATGTACCCTATCGCCATACATTCCTTTTCCTCCGTATTTTGGCAATAATGCAGGGTGAATATTAATTATTTGATCTGAAAAAGTTTGGGTAAATTCAACAGGAATTTTTAATAAAAAACCTGCCAAAATGATTAAATCAGGATCCAAACGCTTTACTTCATACAGTAAATGACCCGTTTCCATTTGGCTTTTATCAAAAACTTTTACTGGAATTTTCATTTTTGCGGCTCGGGCAATCACTCCTGCATTTGCCCTATTGGTGAAAACGCATCCCACCCTTAGCTTTGCATCGCCTTTAAAATGCTTTACAATGTTTTCTACATTGGTGCCAGAACCAGAGGCAAATAAGACGATATTTTTAGTTTTTTTATTTACCATAAATGAACTCAAACATCAATTAGAGCTTATTTTAGGGATTATTTAAATGCATTAGATTCACAAATAAAAGTTATATTTTTTTTCCTAAATAGTGATTTGAGTCAAAGTTTTATATTTTTGTCCACAATAATTTAAAACAAATTTTGATTATGTCTGATATTTCATCAAGAGTAAAAGCAATTATCGTTGACAAATTAGGTGTAGACGAGAACGAAGTCGTGACTGACGCTAATTTTACCAACGATTTAGGTGCCGATTCTTTGGATACCGTGGAACTTATCATGGAATTCGAGAAAGAATTTGACATTCAAATTCCTGATGACCAAGCTGAAAATATTTCTACAGTAGGTCAAGCCATTAAATTTATTGAGCAAGCAAAATAAAATTCGGCTTAAATGAAACCAAGACGTGTAGTAATTACCGGATTGGGAGCCCTAACTCCTATAGGAAACACCCTCCCTGAGTTCTGGGAGGGCTTATTATCTGGCACAAGTGGTGCCGCACCCATCACTCTTTTTAACGCATCAGGTTTTAAAACCCAATTTGCGTGTGAAGTTAAGGGTTTTGATCCCATGGAATTTATGGACCGCAAGGAGGCCCGTAAATGCGACCGTTTTACACAATTTGCTCTAGTATCGACAGATGAGGCCATTGCAGATTCTGGTCTTGATTTTGAAAAAGAGGACTGCGATAGAATAGGCGTAATATGGGGTTCTGGGGTAGGAGGCTTGGAAACCTTTCAAAATGAAATGCTCAATCATGCCTCGGGTGACGGCTCCCCGCGATTTAATCCTTTTTTCATCCCTAAAATGATCCCTGACATTGCGCCTGGCCTCATTTCTATGAAACATGGCCTAAGAGGGCCAAATTTTGCAACTGTATCTGCCTGTGCTTCGGCTTCTAACGCCATCATTGATTCGTTAAATTATATCAAGATGGGTTATGCCGACATCATTGTTTCCGGAGGATCGGAAGCGGCAATCAATATTGCAGGAATTGGAGGGTTTAATGCCATGCATGCCTTGTCTACTAGGAATGAAGATCCAAAAACCGCTTCCCGTCCTTTTGACAAAGACAGAGACGGTTTTGTTCTTGGTGAAGGTGCCGGAGCACTTATCCTAGAAGAATATGAACACGCTATTACCAGAGGTGCCAAAATTTATGCCGAGTTGGCTGGGGCAGGACTTTCAGCAGATGCCCACCACATGACAGCCCCCCATCCGGAAAGCATTGGTGCTAAAAAAGTGATGTTCAATTGCATTAAAGATGCCCAAATAAAACCAGAAGATGTTGATGCCATCAATATGCATGGAACCTCAACGCCTTTGGGCGATGTAGCGGAAACCAATGCCGTCTTATCTGTTTTTGGAGAGCATACTTATAACATCAATATTAATTCAACCAAATCGATGACGGGACACTTGTTGGGCGCTGCAGGAGCCATAGAAGCTATTGCCTCTATCCTGACCATTACCAACAACATTGTCCCTCCAACAATAAATCACCAAACCCAAGACGACCAACTGGATCCTAAAATTAATTTTACTTTAGGAAAAGCACAAACGCGAAATGTTGATATCGCTTTGTCTAATACCTTCGGTTTTGGAGGTCACAATGCCTGTGTTCTTTTCAAAAAAATTATCTAAATTTAATTGTGAATTTTTTTAGCCACTTACTGAAACCATCGGCTCAAAAAGAAAAAGTATTTTTTAATAAACTCAGGCAGATCACTGGGCTGAAACCCCGCAGAAAAGAAATCTACATCACCGCTTTCACCCATCGCTCTCTCAATTTAAAAGACGAAAAAGGGAACTCAATAAATTTTGAACGGCTTGAATTTTTAGGGGACTCTATGTTAGGTGTTGTAGTTTCCTCATTTTTGTACGAGAAATTTCCCCATGCTACAGAGGGTAAGTTAACCAAATACCGAGCAATGATTGTGAGCCGAGACAACCTAAATCAAATTGGCGACAAAATGGATTTGGTAAAATTCCTCAATCTCGAAAACAAAGTGAATTTTGGAAATAACATTCACGGAAATTTACTTGAAGCACTGGTGGGTGCGGTTTTGGTTGACAGAGGATACGATCGGTGCAATAAATTTATCTCACGAAAAATTTTGGGTAAACACCTTAATTTCGATCAACTTGAAAACAGCGTATTAAGTTATAAAGGGCTATTGGTGGAATGGGGACAGAAAACCAAAAAAGAAATAAAATTTGTGACCAATACTGATGATGGTTTGGACCCTGAATTCAATTACACCACACAAATTTTTTTGAATGAAAACCAAATTATAAAGGCCCGGGGTTTTTCTAAAAAAAAATCTGAGGAAAAAGCTGCCAAAAGGGCCTTTCATGTCTTGAACATAAAATAGTAATCTGATGTCTAAAGTAAAGCATTATCTGCTTGATGAAATTTCAGAAGATGATTTCCATTTGATGGCAATTCACACTCGTTGTGAAGGGTATTTGTTGGCTTATCTGCTCAATAAGTATTTGTCATGTAAGTTTAAATTGTCTAAAAACAAAACGGCTTTTAATTTTGAAAATTACCAGTGGATCGATCGCATTAATCAAATTGAAGTTCACTTGTACTCCAATCGAACTTATATAGAGCAAAATGAAAAGCAAAACGAAATCCGCTTATTTGATTTACCTGAGTCAAAAGAATTATATTTGGTAAATGATTTAAAGGATGCTGACTTCATCATAAAAATTAATTCAGGTGTTATACCTAATATTTTTATCAGAAAGGTAGAGTCTATGGAAGAAATTTCCTACTGCTACTTGCCTGATCAAAGACAATTAAATCACGATTTTATTGTAAATTTAGATGGATGACTATTAGAAAAAAAACTAAAATTATTGCCACTCTTGGTCCTGCATCAGACAAAGAGGAAATAATCGAAGAGATGATTCTTTCGGGTGTAGATGTTTTCCGAATTAATTTTTCTCATGCCGAGCATGAAGACGTTAAAAAAAGAATCCAATCTATTCGAAAAATAAGTAAAAAACTCAATTCCAATACTTCTATTTTGGCTGACCTTCAAGGGCCAAAACTACGGATTGGAGAGGTTGAATCGGATATAAAGGTAGCGCCTGGAGACCAGATTTCTTTTCTAAATGGAGATCCATTTGAGGGCAACAAAGAAAAAGTTTTTATGAATTATGAAAACTTTTCTAGGGATGTAAAGCCTGGTGAACGGATTCTGCTGGACGATGGTAAGCTTATTTTTGAGGTTATTGCTACCGACAAACACTCCAGAGTTGATGCTAAGGTGATCCAAGGTGGAAAATTAAAATCCAAAAAAGGAGTTAATCTCCCCAATACAAAAATTTCCCTTCCTGCTTTAACAAAAAAGGACATTATTGATGCCGAAATTGCCATCGGAGAAGAGGTGGACTGGATCGCGTTGTCCTTTGTTAGAAATAGCGAGGACATATTGGACTTAAGAAAAATGATCGAAAAACAATCTGGTCATAAGATCCCAATCATCGCAAAAATCGAGAAACCCGAGGGGATAGAGAATATAGATAAAATTATTTCGTACTGCGATGGATTGATGGTTGCTCGTGGAGATTTGGGTGTTGAAATACCCCCTGCCGAAGTACCACTGGTTCAAAAAGAGTTGGTTAAATTGGCTAAAAAAGCAAGGATTCCTGTTATTATCGCTACGCAAATGATGGAGAGTATGATCGATAGCCTTACTGCAACCCGGGCAGAGGTAAACGATGTAGCAAACTCTGTGATGGACGGTGCAGATGCTGTGATGCTTTCTGGTGAAACATCTGTTGGTGAGTACCCAGTCGAAGTTATTAAGTCCATGAGTTCTATCATCCTTAGTGTGGAGAATTCTGAGTTAATAACTGTTCCTCAGAAACCTCCTAATATTAGGACTGTAAGATTCATTACCAAGTCCATTTGTTATCATGCTGTTCACATTGCGAATGATGTACAGGCAAAAGCCATATGTACACTCACTAAAAGTGGATATACTGCTTTTCAAGTTTCAGCGTTGAGGCCCCACTCTTTCATTTTGGTCTTTACTTCCAACAAAAGAATTCTTACTCAGCTCAACCTTATATGGGGTGTCAAAGCTTTTTTCTATGATAGTTTTGAGAGCACTGACAAAACGGTTGAACAGATCAATGATATCGCCAGCAAAATGGAATATGTGAAAAAAGGAGACCTTCTGGTCAACCTTACCGCCATGCCTATTGTAGAAAAAGGAATGGTCAATACCCTAAGAGTATCCACGGTATAACCCCTAGTCCTCTGCTCGGAGAATAATTGATTTTTTTTCGCTCAAAAAGCCTGATCACCAATATGAAATTTGAAATTGAGAGAAAATTTTTAGTTAAAAATACCACTTTCAAAGAGCAGGCTGTCAAAAGTATTCATATTATCCAAGCCTAACTGAGTAAAGATCCTGAGCGAACGGTTAGGGTCAGAATCACAGATCAAAAGGCTTGCTTAACCATCAAAGGGAAAAGCAATAAAGAAGGGACAAAACGCTTGGAATGGGAAAACGAAATTTCTTTAAAAGAAGCGAGAGATCTACTTCAACTGACCTTAGATGAACCCATTGAAAGGATAAGGCACATTGTGCCACATCAAAAATTGAATTAACTCCCTATTTAAATTGGGAAAGAAACCGAATGTCATTTTCAAAAAACAGTCGAATATCACCAATTTGATAGAGCAACATTGCTATCCTTTCTATCCCCATACCAAAGGCATAACCACAGTATTTATTAGGATCAATATTGCAATTTTTTAATACGTTGGGATCGACCATTCCGCAACCCATAATTTCTAACCATCCCGATCCTTTAGTTATACGGTAATCAGTTTCTGTCTCTAATCCCCAATAAATATCGACCTCAGCACTGGGCTCAGTAAAAGGAAAATAGGAGGGCCGCAAGCGAATTTCAGACTTTCCAAAAAGTGCTTTTGTAAAATAAAGCAGCGTCTGTTTTAGATCGGCGAAGGATACCTGATTGTCAATGTATAAGCCCTCTACTTGATGAAATATACAATGGGATCTGGCTGAGATTGCTTCATTTCTAAAAACCCTACCTGGTGAAATGGTCCGGATGGGGGGTTGGTTATTTTCCATGAACCTGACTTGGACAGAGGAGGTGTGGGTTCTCAACAAAATATCTGGGTCGGTTTGAATAAAAAAAGTGTCCTGCATATCTCGAGCAGGATGATACTCGGGAAGATTCAAAGCCGTGAAATTGTGCCAATCGTCTTCAATCTCTGGACCCTCTGAGATACTAAATCCAATCTGTGAAAATATTTCTACTATCCTATTTTTAACCAAAGAGAGGGGATGCCTTGCGCCTGAGTGAAAGGGAAATCCAGGTTTTGATAAATCTCCATAATTGTGCAGATCAGCGGTAGAATTTTGTTCTAATTGAAGGTTTTTTACTTTTTCAGAAACTGCATTCTTCAACTCGTTTAACGCCTGTCCGTATGCTTTTTTATCTTGGGGAGGGACCTCTTTAAAGGCAGTAAAAAAATCGTTAAGTATTCCTTTTTTACCTAGATGTTTTATTCTAAAAGACTCTATATCCTCTTTTGATTTTGCTTCAAAAGTGCTGACCGAGGCCAGTGTCTCTTTTATTTTATTAATCATATAACAAAAGTAAACATTTATTGAATTAGGGCGCGTTTTAAAAAATAGCTTACCAAAGCTTCTTTCATCATAACACTTTGCTCACCAGGTTTGAGCGGGGGTAACTCTTCGAGGAGTTCGAAGTGCGGCCAGCCCTCATCATCGATGCAGTCAAAGCGATAATACCCAAAAGGTTCCAGAACAGCGCAGATCCCTATGTGGATCAAGTTGACATTGTCATCTTTCTTCATCTTCCCGTGGACCTGACCCAATTCTTGCAACCCGACCAAGTAGAGGATACCCTCCACATCCAATGCCTCTCCATCGGAAAAACGATCACTGAGGACTGTTACCAGTTCCTCCCAGCGTTCTTTAAGTTTTTGGTCTCTGCTTTGATTTAATGTCATTTTCAAAGATACTGGCTTTATGGTAAATCTCGAGAGGAGATTCCCAAAAAAAAAGTACATTAGTAAATAGTGAATTTGATCGATATCATACTGTATATAGCCTTAGGTTTTGGTCTAATCAAAGGGTTTTTTAAGGGGTTTATTGTTGAAGTTGCCAGCTTAGGAGCCCTCTTTTTAGGACTTCTGGGTGCTTTTAAATGCTCTGGATTTTTAACCGATTTATTGAAAGAATTTGTAGACTGGAACCCCATCGCCATTAAAACTGTAGCCTACTTGATTATTTTTATGATCATTGTCTATGGCGTCTCAGTTTTGGCACGTGCAATGACAAAAATAATAAGCAAAGCCTCACTGGGTCTATTCAACAAGTTTTTGGGCGCTTCATTTGGGATGTTGAAATGGGCGGTCCTGATGAGTGTCGGCTTATTTTTTGTGGGAAAGCTCAACAGTTGGGTTAGTCTTTTGGATGAAGGAATGATAGAAAGTTCTCTCCTCTACCAGCCCATTAAAGCCTTGGGAGAATTCCTTTTCGATTGGGGAAGTACAATGACACACGACCTCCCTGAGGACACTATTTAAAACCTTTCAGGTCTCTGATCTCTCCATCTTTAACCCATCCCTCCGATCCATTGGCAATTCTGATCTTTTGCCATTCCTGAAGTTTATCCAACATTTGAACCTTAGTTCCTTCATGGAGTTGGAATAAAACCTCGGCTCGGGTATTGGGTTCTGCCCAAACCTCTAACTTTTCGTTAAATAAAATCCCATAAAAGGTATTGTCTTCATTCGAGGATTTAATAAAACTTACAAACACCGAAAAAATCAATATGACCCCAGCTAAAATCGCGGAAATAAAGAAAGACCTTTTGATAATAGGCACTTTATTCCAAATGTAGACCCCCCACAGTATGGCTAAAATCCATGAACAGACCACTATAAAATATGCCCATCCCTCTAAGGAAAACAGATTAAATATCTTCTCACTTAAAAGTGTAATTTGAGATTTGGGCAACACTTCGACCGCATCGATGGCCATATTTTGAGCAAACACAATGTTTACAATTAAGTCCTCATCTTTGGGATCTAACTGTCTGGCTTTTTCAAAATAAAAAATACTCTCTCCAACTTGATTCAAACGATAGTATGAATTGGCGAGGTTATAATATAGTGCTACACTTTGATCGCCAGCTTCCAATATTTCCTTGTACAACATTACCGCCTTCTCAAATTGGGCGGCGTTGTATGCAGCATTTGCATTTTCAAAAGTGAAGTCATTGTTCTGAGCTGAACTAAAAAAACAAGACAGGACCATCGCCAAAAAGAATCTTAAAGGTTGCCTCATAATTTTTTATCAATATTAGCTATTACAGAAAGTGCATCGTCAAAATCATTTTTCATTTTGGTGTCAGAGGCAGGTGCGTATCTCGCTGCTTCACAATTTTCCAAAAGATCAATAAAGGAGTTTATCTCGACTCGGTCCAAGTTTTTATCCGCTAAGATTTCAGAAATTTTGTCCTTACTAAAATCGTCTGTTGTAACTTTTAACCTGGATTTTAAATAGTTGTACAAAGCCCTTTCTAATGCATCGTAAAACAAAGGTTTATTAGTCAAATTTTTTTTGGCCTCCCCCAAGTATTTTTTAGACAAACGATTGGCCAATCGTAACCGAGAGCCTTCGATATCTCCTGAAACCTTGAGATTTCGTCGCATCAACAAAATAAAGGAAATTAACAAAAGTAGGGGCGCAACCATCAGCCCATAAAAAAGTTTACTTTTCCAGAATTTTTCCTGTACAATGGGCTGGAGATTAGGCCTTAATTTAATAAATCGAAAAGATTCATCCTTATTGTTGATCAAGGGATTAGAGAGGGTCGGGTTGTTTCCTTGGGAAGAATTATTAGACAGGGGACCTCCAAAAACATTAACAATCTGTTCACTTGATCGCAGTGTAAAATACTGCTTCTTCTTTGGGTCAAAATAGGAAAAAGACAATGGAGGAATCGGATATTTTCCTTGAAAACGGGGAACAACTGTATAGTTGTCTTCAGCACTCCCTTGCATCCCCGAGAGGTTTGTTTTGACATTTTCTATGTGCTCCGGCTCAAAAATTTCTAGGGTATTTGGTAAAACCAATAACGGAATATTAAAAAGTTTGAGGTTTCCTGTACCCGAAACCTTCAGCTTAATTTCAAAAGACTCTGATACCTTCAATGATTTCTTGTTGAGTATCGCATCAAAATTAAATTGACCTACAGCACCAAAGAAGTTGACCGGTTTTCCGATCTCTGGCAAGGGCTTGACGTTGATGGTTCTCCTTCCTGCAGTCACCGTTCTATTGGATTGTTGTAGGATTCTGTTGCCAAAGAAGTCTCTGCGGTTTGAGGGCAAGTCAATGACCAAGTTCAAACTCAATGGTTCTAAACTGAGCTTTCCTGTTTTTTGAGGATACAAAACGCTCTTTTTCCAAATCACCATATTATAGGGCTCTCCCTTATAGGTGCCATCCTCAACCTTTAGTTGAGCAATGTCAATGTTATGACTCCAAAAATCAGCGAATTTGGGGTTTTCTACTGCCCTCCCATCGGAGATTCTCAAGGGGTTCCTGAAATACAATTTATAAACAACAGTTAAGGCCTCATTGATGTAGGGTTGCGTATTGGAAATCTCTGCCACCAGATGAAGATTGTCGTCGATCAGGTATTCAGGACTGTTGGGGTCTCTGGGGACTTCTACTGCTTCGGTTACCGTAATTTTTTGAGGAGTAGTTTTGTAGGTTTCCCCTGCAATATTAATCGTTGCCTGCGCAATGGTCAGTGACCCCTTTTGGGTGGGGGTCAAAAAATAAGTATAAGTTTTGGAGAAACTTCTTTTTCCATTGACCCAAGAATTACTTATCGACTGATTGGGACCCCCGACCACTCTCAAGCCTGTAAAATTTGGAGGAGTAAAATTATCCCCATTTTTATTCATAATAAAATCAACCCTCAGTCGCTCGTTTAATCCTAAGCTTCTTTTGCTCAGTTTGGCCTGAAAGCTAACTTCTTGGGCAATCGTAGGAACGATTCCTGTAAGCAATAAAAAAACAATTAGAAAAGTCTTTTTCATCAGAAATTTTACCAGTCTTTTTGTCCTCTTATAGGTATTCCTTGCACTTTTTCAGCATTGACTTTATCCTGAACTTTTTTCTCTTGATTGCTCATGGCCTCTAAAAGGCTTTTTACTTGCTCTGGGGAAAGCTCCGTTTTTTTGGGCTGAGCTGGTTGCTCTTTTTCCTGATCTCCTTGCTGGGGCTGATTCTCTTTTTTCTGGCCTCCCTCCTCTTTTTTTAACTCATCCTTGTCCCCTTCTTCTCCTTGCTCCTCATCATTCTCTTGTCCTGAATCTTTATCCTTGTCTCCTTCATTCTTTTGGTCTTGATCCTGGTCCTTATTTTCCTGCTCGTCCTCGTTCTTTTGGTCTTGTTGGTCTTGTTGGTCTTGATCCTGGTCCTGTTCTTTTTTTAAAAGCTCCTTAGCCAGAGCATAGTTGTAGCGCGTTTCTTCATCTTGAGGGTTGTTTCTCAACCCATTTTTATAGGCCTCCACGGCATTGGCATAATCTTTTTGTTTCATAAAAACATTCCCTAAATTGTGGAATGCCTGCTGTTTACTGAATTTATTTTCAGTGAATTTTTGAGTCTGAAAATACCGTTGTTTGGCTTCATCGAAATCTTGTTCTTTGAAGTGTGTATTGCCTAAATTGTATAGCGCTTCTGGTTTTTCTGGTGCCTTGGAAAGTGCCCGGCGATAAGCCATTTCGGCTCCATTAAACTCATTAGATTCAGCCTGTTGATTTCCGTCAAATATATGGTTGATGACTTCTCCTTCTTGGGCGGACAAAGTCAATGCACCAATGATGTAAGCTGTCAAAAATAAAATTTGTTTTTTCATCCTTTTTCGTTAAAAAGATTTAGGCGTTCCACCCATTTCGTTTTGGTGTCAAAAAGAAAAATCTCAAATAAAATTAATAGGAATCCTGCGAAAAGAAAAGCTTGAAATTGATCTTTATAACTAATAAACTTCTTTGCCTCAAATTCCTTTTTCTCCATGTTTTTCAAAGTTTCAACCACAAACTCTACAACGACTTGGGTGTCGTTACCATCAATATACTGACCATCGGATACCCTTGCAATATCTTGAAGTATCTCCGCATTTCTTCGGGTAATTACTGTTTCCCCTTGTAAATCTTTCTTATAGGAAGACACAACTCCGTTTTGTTTGACGGGTATTGGGCCGCCGTTATCACTTCCAACACCAAAAGTAAAAATCTTAATCCCCATGTCAGCAGCCCTTTGCGCAGCAGATTCTCCCTCCTGGGAATGGTCTTCGCCATCAGATATTAAAAAAACAACTCTGTTGGTTTGGTCCTCGTCATTGAAATAGGTCGCCGATAAATCCAAGGCAGCGTCCAGTGCGGTTCCTTGGGAGGAGAGCATATTGGTGTTTAACCCTTTAAGGAACATTTTGGCGGCTCCATAATCAGTAGTAATGGGTAACTGTGGTATCGCTTGCGCCGCATAGGCAACGATACCAATACGGTCACTGGCCAATTTATTGATGATGGCCGAAACCAATCGCTTTGACTTTTCCAAACGGTTGGGTGCAACGTCTTCGGCCAACATACTTTTTGATACATCAATGGCAAAAACAATGTCCACACCTTCTCTTTTTACAGTCTCCAACTGGGTGCCAATTTTAGGATTAACCAAGCCCAAAATCAACAAAGAGATTCCCAAACTGAGCATTAATAACTTTAAAAAAGGCTTAAACTTTGAACGGTAGGGGCTCAATTTATCCATCAGTGTTGAATGCGCAAATCTGTTTTGTGCGCGACGCTTCCAGCCCATCAATAAAAAATAGGCAGCCCACAAGATCGGTAAAATCCCTAATCCGTAAATGTAAAAAGGTGCGTCAAATTGGTACATATCAGATAAAACTTCTAAATAAAGTATTCTTTAAAAACCATTCTATAAGTATCAAAACCAATGCCAGTAAAACCAAAGGCCTAAATTTTTCGTTATAGTTATAGTATTTAAACTCTTCTATCTCTGTTTTTTCGAGTTTATTTATTTCGCCATAAATCTCCTCTAACTTTTTGTTATCGGTGGCTCTGAAATACAAACCTCCTGTTTTTTCGGCTATTTCTTTTAATAAGTCTTCATCAATTTCAACTTTTGTCATTCCATATTGGAACTTTCCATTGGGTAAAAGCCCCACAGGGGCGCGGGCCCTTCCATTACTTCCCAATCCTATGGTGTAGGTTTTTATCTGGTACTCTACAGCCAATTCACTCGCTATTTTTGGATCGATAAATCCAGAGTTATTAACACCATCGGTAAGTAAAATGATGACTTTACTCTTCGCCCGGCTGTCTTTTAAACGGTTTACTGCAGTTGCCAATCCCATTCCTATCGCAGTCCCATCCTCTATCAACCCTTCAAATCTAATGGCGGCAAGTGCAGTTTTTACAATAGAGCGGTCGCTGGTAATCGGTGTTTTGGTATAACTTTCTCCCGCATAGATTACCAGTCCTATGCGATCACTGACTCGATCATCTACAAAAGATGATGCTACCCTTTTTAGAGCGGTTAAGCGGTTGGGGTTTAAATCTTGGGCCAACATACTTGATGATACATCTATGGCCATCACAATATCTATTCCTTTGTTGGTTTTGGTGCGGGTAGAAACGTCCGTGGTTTGTGGGCGAGCAAGCGCCAATATTATCAGTGCCAAGGCAAATATTCTGAATAAAAAAAGAAAAGGTTGTAATAAGGCTAAAAAACTCGACTTGAGGTGAAATCCATTTAGAGAAGAAATCTTCAATGCTGCTTGGGATCTCTTTCTGGTAAATAGGTGCCAGCAGATCACCAATGGCACTGATAACATTAGCCAAAGGTAGTAGGGATTTGAAAAATAGATACCTTCAAACATTCCTTATAATTCTTTTATCAATTCAAAACTGTCCATGACCCTTTTTTTGATTGATTCACCATAGCGGTCTTCTTTTTCAAAGAGCAAGGTAAGTTTTATCCCCCCCTGATCAAAATCGAAAACATGGGTCGTATAATTACAACGCACTCGTTTATCTTTACCCTTTTTGGGATAATCGAGTGTCCCAAATATTTTTAACGCTGGTAAACCGGAAAGCGTGGTGATCTCCTCCTCTTTTATCAGGATATTAACAGCGCCTCTCGATTGAAAATCGTTAATGATGCCATTTACCAGTTCTTGAATTTTTTGTTTTTGCAGCGCTTCCATCTCCTCCTCAGAGGGGGATGGGTCGCTTTGTTCTTTAGGTGCCTTTTTGGTGAATACCAAATCGATGTAGAAAGGAGCATCGTAATCCCCAGAAGAAAATCGCAATGGGCTTGCTTTTTCTGAATTAATCCTTTTCAACACCTCGGGGGTAGAAAGCTTTACGGGCGGAGTTCCATATTGACTGCTAATCCATATTTTGTTTTTCAACTTTATTGTGGGGTATCCTACTAAGCTGTCTCTTACAGGGTAGAAACCGTAGGTCCACACGGCAATACTAAATCCTAATATCAATAAAATTCCAAGCGATGCAAAAGTCCACTGCAACTGTTTCTTTCTTCTTCTTTTGGCCAACAGCAAGTGGTACTCCTCGCGTTCCTTTATTTCATCTGGAGTGGGTTCAGGAAGGGCTTCTTTTGTCTCAATGACAACCTCCTCTACAAGACCTCTGTCTTTGTTGGTCGTCCCAAAAACAGGTAAGGAACGGGCAAATTTAACCAAGTCCGCAGTTTGTAAAACTGTTTTAAGATTTTTTATGGTTTCTCTTTCCAGCTCTAATGTCCCGGACTGTTTTAGAGCTTCTAATTTTAACATCAATTCATCGGTAGTGCTCTCCAAAGCAGAGATTTTTACCTCCTCTTCTAAGTATCTTCTAACGACATCTGTTAAGCGAGAATAATAATCTTTAAACTCCTGTTGTTCGGCAGGGGAAACTCTTTCTAAGGCTTTTAATTCTTCTATGGCGCGTTCGAAAGGGGGACGCTTTTTTTTGCGTTCCTCTCTTTTTTTTCTTGCAAAGAAAAAGGCGTAGATCAACCCTATCAGTAACAACACTATCAAAAAGCCATAGACGATATTTCGGGTGATGACATCGTAGTTTTGTTCTACTTCAACTAGGGGTTTGATGTCAAATAGTTTTTGTTTTAGTGTGTCAACTGGTATCGTAGCTACTTGGATCAACAACGAATCTGATATTTTTGTAAAACCATTGATCATCACCTTTTGTGGCGGCAACCAGTAGACTCCAGAATCGAATTGTATGAGTGCATATTTTTTGGTGAATAAATAGTGACTTTTTGCCCTAAGAGTATCGATGGCACTCTCCTCCAATACTTCAAAAGGCGCAAAAAAAGGAGGGTCGGAAAAAGTTACTAATGCAGAAGAATCTGCTTTGACCTGGAGCAGGTATTCTATTTTTTCACCAATGCGCATTTTGGTTGTATCTACTGCAATCGATACATCATAATCCATTTGTGCTTGGACCCACGAGCAGGTTAAAATACTCCCCCATAAAAGCAAAATTATTTTGGTCATTTAGCCCCTGGATTTAAAATAATTCAACAATTTTTTCACATAACTTTCGTTCAACCGGCTGTGTATTGTTCCCGCACCGTTTTTATGAAAAAGAGCTTCAAACTCTACCACCATCGATTGGTAATGTTTTGCATAAGCTTTTCTGACACTACTAGATTGAGTATTGACCCAAGCGGTTTGTCCTGTCTCGTTATCGATCATGGGGACCAATCCTATATTGGGGATATTTTCCTCGTGACGGTCATAGATACGAATTCCCGTTAAATCGTGTTTTTTGGCAACTATTCTCAAGGTTTTCTCATAGCCGCCATCCATAAAATCTGACATCATAAACACGATGGCTTTCTTTTTCATAACGCCCGATAAAAACTCCAATGCATTACTTATACTCGTTTTTTGGCTTTGAGGCTGATACTCTAAAAGCTCCCTGATGATCCTCAAAATATGGGAACGGCCTTTTTTTGGTGGAATGAATAATTCGACTTGGTCCGAAAAAAGTATCAGACCCACTTTGTCATTGTTTTGCATGGCAGAAAAGGAGAGAGTAGCTGCAATTTCGGTTAGCTCCTCCCGCTTAAATTGCCCTTGTGTTCCAAACAACTCAGACCCACTGACATCGATCATCAACATCAAAGTCAACTCCCTTTCTTCCTCAAAAACTTTTACATAGGGTTCATTGTAGCGCGCAGTTACATTCCAGTCAATACTCCTGACGTCGTCACCATATTGATATTGTCTGACCTCACTGAAAGTCATTCCCCTGCCTTTAAAAGTACTGTGATATTCTCCTCCGAAAATATTGTCACTCAAACGACGGGTCTTGATTTCAATCTTACGAACTTTTTTTAAGAGCTCCTTAGTATCCATAAATGTGAAAATTTGAAGTAAAAAAGGAAAACTTCCTAAGGGACTTCCACCTCGTTTATGATTTGACTGATCAAATCTTCAGTAGTAACATTTTCGGCTTCTGCTTCATAAGTCAGCCCTATTCTGTGTCGGAGTATATCGTATATCACCGCGCGAACATCCTCAGGAATGACATACCCTCGGTGTTTTAAAAAAGCGTGGCATTTAGAGGCTGTCGCCAAATTAATACTTCCGCGAGGAGAAGCTCCAAAATTTATCAATGGCTTAATAGAGGAAAGGTTGTAACGATCGGGATAACGTGTTGCAAATACTAAGTCGAGAATGTATTTTTCAATTTTTTCATCCATGTATATTTCCCTCACCGTTTCTTGAGCCGTTTGAATCTGCTTAGTGGTAACTATAGGTTTTATTTTTTCATGGGTATTTTTTAGGTTAGATCGAACGATGATTTGCTCCTCTTCCAATTTGGGATAATCGATCACTGTTTTTAGCATAAAACGGTCTACCTGGGCTTCGGGTAAAGGGTAGGTACCCTCTTGTTCCACGGGATTTTGTGTGGCCATCACCAAAAAAGGAGCAGGCAGCTTAAAGGTAGTGTCTCCAATTGTCACTTGCTTTTCCTGCATGGCTTCTAATAAAGCTGATTGTACTTTGGCAGGTGCTCTGTTTATTTCATCAGCCAACACGAAATTGGCAAAAACAGGTCCTTTTTTAATGGTAAAATCATTCTCCTTGACGTTGTAAATCATTGTCCCGATTACGTCGGCAGGCAGTAAATCGGGGGTAAACTGAACCCTGCTGAACTGGCCTTTTACAGCCTGACTAAGCGTATTGATCGCCAAGGTTTTCGCCAATCCGGGAACCCCTTCCAGCAGCACGTGGCCCCGGCCGAGAAGTCCGATGAGCAAACGCTCAACCATGTCTTTTTGACCTACGATGACTTTGTTGATCTCTAAGGTCAATAAATCTATAAAAGCACTTTCTTTCTCAATTTTTTTATTGATTGCTTTAATGTCAACTATCTTGTTCATTGTTTCTTCCATAATAAAGTATCAATTAAATCAACTTTTTGTGGGTCCAAAATTGAAAAATATTTCTTTTAAGGGTTGTTAATAATTGGTTAAAAGTAGAGGCTTTTAGGTTTAATTTAACGCCATTAAAGTTTCTACTTTAGTTATTCAAATTTAATTATAATTTATAAAAATTACAAAGGGCTTTACAGCAATATACTGCTTTAAAAAGGACTTGATTGATTGTAAAAGTCATTAATCTATTTATAATTTATCAGTTAAACGTTTCAGAGCATAAATATAATGTTGCACACTCACAAGCTTAAATAAACGAAATCAAATGAGAGAAAAAGTCGTAATGATCACCGGAGCAAGTAGCGGAATTGGATGGGCTACAGCACAACAGATAGCCGAACAAGGTGCTCAGCTTGTCATCTGTGGCAGAAGAGAAGACCGGTTAAAAGAGCTGCAATCAAAATTGGATACCCCCTCCCATATTTTAGTATTTGATGTTAGCGATAAACAGGCCGTATTTGAAAAAGTAAATTCCCTCCCTGACGCCTTTTCCTCCATTGATGTATTGATAAATAATGCTGGGAACGCCCATGGACTCAGCCCTGTTCACGAAGCAGATATTGAGGATTGGGATGCCATGATTGACAGTAATGTAAAAGGGTTGATGTATGTTACCAAAGCCGTGCTGCCTTCCATGGTCCAGAAAAAACAAGGGCATATCCTCAACATAGGATCAATTGCGGCAAAAGAAGTGTATCCCAACGGGAGCGTGTATTGTAGCAGTAAATACGCAGTTGACGCTTTTACCAAGGGGTTGCGTATCGATTTAAATCCGTTGGGCATAAAAGTCAGTGCCATCCATCCCGGAATGGTGAATACGGAATTTTCACAAGTTCGTTTTAAAGTAGATAAAAACCTAGCCGATGGTGTTTACAATGGGCTACAACCCTTGGTTGCTGAGGATGTTGCCCATGTGATCTGTTATATGATTCAGGCCCCTTTGCACGTAAACTTAGCGGATGTGCTGCTCCTTCCCAATGCCCAAGCCAGCACCTATGTGGCACATAGAAAACCATCTTGATTACTTTAAACGCCAACTTTAACATTTAACCCGAATGTCCAACTGAGGTTTATTTAATTTTGGTAGTACCAAAACTAAAACCAAATGAAACCTACTGTAATCCCTCCTGGTTTCGCTCTGGTTGTTATTAGATTGATCAGTTGTGAGAAAAATAACCCTTGTAAAATTAATCTTGCTGGCCATGGAAATTCTATCCCCGCAACTAATTAAGTGGAGTTATTCCAACCCTTCGGGATATAAAAAGTTATTGTAAGGAAAACGCGTAATATGGATTTTTCTAGTTTCTGAATACACACGCTCCCTAAAAAATTGGAGGTTTTCTTTGTTCAAAGCCGAAATAAAAAGGGCCCGGTTATTGACCGGATGCATCCAAGTATTTTCCCACTCTTTCAAACTGTAGTGCTTTGTAGATCTTTCCTCAATCAGGTCGGTCTCATCCCAGGGCGCTGGACGATAGGCATCAATTTTGTTAAAAACCATAAGGGTGGGTTTATCTAAGCTCTTAATTTCACTCAGAATTTGATTTACAGAGACTATGTGCTCTTCAAAATTGGGGTGGGAAATGTCCACTACGTGCAGCAGTAAGTCGGCTTCTTTTACCTCGTCTAAGGTGCTTTTGAAAGACTCTACCAGCTGGGTGGGTAGTTTTCTGATAAACCCTACGGTGTCACTGAGCAGAAAAGGTAAATTTCCAATTACTACTTTTCTGACGGTGGTATCCAGTGTCGCAAATAGTTTGTTTTCAGCAAACACCTCACTCTTAGCGATGACATTCATTAGGGTAGATTTTCCCACATTGGTATAGCCCACCAATGCCACCCTAACCAATTCCCCTCGATTGCCCCTTTGGGTTGCCATCTGTTTATCGATGGTGATCAGTTTCTTCTTTAACAATGCTATTTTATCTCGAACAATTCGCCTGTCAGTTTCTATTTCGGTTTCCCCAGGGCCCCGCATTCCAATCCCTCCTCGCTGACGCTCAAGGTGGGTCCACAAACCCTTCAACCGAGGGAGTAAATACTCATATTGCGCCAGCTCAACTTGTGTCCTGGCATAACTGGTTTGGGCGCGTTGGGCAAATATGTCCAATATAAGGCCCGTACGATCTAAAATCTTACAACGCAGTTTTTTTTCAATATTTACTTGTTGGGTAGGGGTTAGTTCGTCATCAAAGACTACAGTGCTCACCTCTTGGTCACTGATGTATTGATCTACCTCTTCCATTTTTCCAGAACCAATAAAGGTCTTAGTGTTGGGAATTTGCATTTTCTGAACAAATCTTTGGCCTACTATGCCTCCTGCTGTATGGACCAAAAATGCCAACTCATCTAAATATTCCTTGGCTTGATTTGGGTCTTGTTGGCTGTTAACAATCCCAATTATAACAGTCTTTTCTAGGGTTAGAGATTTGGATTCAATCATTGAAATTCCTTTTCCAATTTTTTAATTCTAGAGATCTCCCGTCATATACTGCATAGGTAAAATGAGTGATCCAATCTCCCAGATTAATATACTGTGCACTTTCATTCAGTTTAATGTCCAGCGGAAGATGGCGGTGACCAAAAATAAAATAATCAAAATGCTCTTGCTTCAATTTTCTTTTGCAATAGGCAACCAACCACTCCTTTTCCTCGCTCATAAATTTTACGTTTTTAGCTCCAGAAATATATTTATTTTTTTGGGACATATACTGCCCCAATAACACACCCCAATCGGGATGAAGCCATCGAAAAAGCCATTTGGAAAGCGCATTGGTAAATATTTTTTTTATGAATTTATAACCTTTGTCCTCAGGACCTAAACCGTCACCATGACCTACAAAAAAACGCGTATTACCTACTGACAAATCAATAGGGTGGTGGTGGACTTCTACACCGAGCTCTTTCTGAAAATAATCCCGCATCCAAAGATCGTGATTGCCGACAAAAAAAATAATGGGAATTCCCGCATCAGAAATTTCCGCCAATTTCCCCAATACACGTACAAAGCCTTTGGGTACTACAGTCTTGTATTCAAACCAAAAATCAAACAAATCTCCCAATAGGTATATCGCGGCTGCATCCTTTCTTATTTCTTCCAGCCAAGAATTAAAATATTTCTCACGTACCAGACTTTCCGCTGGGTTTGGTAAACCCAGGTGGTTATCCGATGCAAAATATATTTTTTTGTTTTTTGGAAGTTCCATAAAGTAGGGAGTTATACTATCCAATCGCCTGATCCAAATCTTCAATCAGATCTTGAACGTCCTCTATTCCAACACTGAGACGAATTAAACTGTCAACTACCCCACTTTTTTCCCGTATTTCTTTTGGAATGGAAGCGTGGGTCATTGAGGCAGGGTGACCTGCCAAGCTCTCAACACCTCCAAGGGATTCGGCCAAAGTAAATATTTTTAAATGTTCAACAATTTTAATCGCCGATTTTAAGTCTCCTCCTTTGGGAATAAAAGAAAGCATTCCGCCAAAAGCTTTCATTTGTGCCTTGGCGATATCGTGATAGGGGTGATCGGTAAAACCAGGCCAGTAGACCTTTTCTATTTTTAAATGTTGTTGCAAAAATGCCGCAACCTCAGCTCCATTTTCGCTATGCCTTTCCATCCTTAAATGGAGTGTTTTTATCCCTCTTAGGGTGAGGAAACAATCCATGGGGCCAGGAACGGCTCCAGTGGAATTTTGAATAAATGCCAATTGTTCCTCAAGGGCGTCATCATTGACCACCAATAGCCCCATAACCGTGTCGCTGTGACCTGCAAGGTACTTTGTCGCCGAATGCATTACAATATCTGCTCCAAAATCAAGGGGTTGCTGCAGGTAGGGCGAGGAAAAAGTATTGTCAACCGCAACCAAGGTATTGTTGGCCTTTCCCAGAGCTGCAATAGCACGAATATCTACAACATTCATCATCGGATTGGTGGGGGTTTCTATCCAAATAAGTCGTGTTTTATCGTTGAGGTATTGGGCCACAATTTCGGGCTTGTCCATATTCACAAATTGAATTTTCAAGCCATATTTTTCAAATATTTTAGTGAACAGTCGGTACGAGCCCCCATAGAGATCGTTGGTGGAAATAATTTCATCTCCTGGATTAAAAAGTTTTAAAACGGTGTCCATGGCCGCCATTCCTGATGCGAAAGCCAAACCGTACTTGCCATTTTCGATACTGGCAATGGACCGTTCCAAAGCTGATCGGGTGGGGTTGTGCGTGCGGCTGTACTCATAACCCTGATGTCCGCCTGGTGTAGATTGTGCATACGTAGAGGTTTGATAAATCGGATGCATTACTGCCCCATAAGCTTTGTCGGGTGATTGACCCCCATGGATCGTAGCACTGTTAAAACGAAGTTTTTTCTCCATTAAATTATTTTTAAACACTACAAAGGTATTGGATTTTAAAGAAAGTTGATTTTGAACTACCATATATTGATAAAACCAGACTAAAAGGCTTTTTTAATTTCACCTAAAAAGCATTTCTTTGCACTATATTTTTTAAATGAACTATTTTCTTTATCTGAGCAGTTGTGATACCTGCAAAAGAATCATTGCAGAGCTTCCCCTTACACAGGAGGTAGAAATGATTGATATAAAGAAAAATCCCATCACACAGAATCAGTTAACGGACTTGTACCAAGCCACTGGAAGCTATGTGGATTTGATCAACAAACGGGCGCAGTTGTTCAAAAAATATAAAATCGATACTCAAAATATAAGCGAAGAAACATCAAAAAAATTAATGCTGGAGCATTATACTTTTCTCAAACGCCCAGTCCTGGTCTACCAAAATAGGGTGTTTATTGGCAACAGTAAAGCCACTGTTACTGAGGCTAAAAATTGGTTGGATGAACACTAGATCATTAGCGCTACTGGCAGCCGCGGGAGCCACCACCATTTACGGACTCAATCACACCGTTGCCAAAGTGGTGATGCCAGACCATGTTGGATCCTTTGGATTTATCTTTATTCGTACGGCTGGGGCAACAATACTTTTTTGGTTGCTCAGTTTGGTATTACCTCGTGAAAAAATAGAAGTCAAAGATTATCTTCGGTTATTTTTGGCTGCTTTGATGGGAATGTGCATCAACATGCTTTCATTTTTTAAAGGTCTGGAGCTTTCTACTCCGGTGAATAGCGGGATTTTTGCTACTACCAATCCCATTATTATTCTTTTACTCTCCTATCTTTTTCTAAGTGAAAAAATTGGCACGAGGAAATTTCTGGGAATAAGTCTTGGTTTTACTGGGGCCATTATGCTTGTTTTGTACGGTTCCGTAAATTCAACAAATGCCCCCAATGTCTTCTTGGGAAATATCTTTTTTATGATCAACTCCATTTTCTTTTCTGCCTTCATTGTAGTCATAAAACCTTTGTCTGAGAAATACAGTACTGTTTCGCTAATGAAATGGCTGTTTTTGATTGGTTTTACACTCACTTTCCCCATAACCCTGGAAGAATTTTCAGAAGTTAAATGGAATAAACTCCCTTTTGATATCATTTGGAGGATCGCTTTTGTGGTTTTTGGGACTACCTTTTCAACCTATCTTTTAAACCTTTATGCCTTGAGAAATCTTCAGGCGTCTACTGTTGGGGCCTTTGCTTATGCCCAACCGATCATCGCTATCAGCTACGCTGTTTACACTGGAAACGACCAGCTGGACGAGGTCAAAGCCATCGCTTGTCTCATCATTATGTTTGGAGTGTATTTGGTGTCTAAAAAACCAAATTTTAAGAAAAAAAAAAGAGCAACTTAAAAAAAGTTTCTGTTGAAGCTTAATTATTTATTCTTTATTATTTTTGTAAATGAATCCCAACAGGTAAATCTTTAATGATGAAAAAAGATATTTACTTCATTATTCTTATGTTATTGGTAATCGGCTGTGGCCCCAAAAAAGAGAAAAAAAAATTGTTTGAATACAAACAAACTACGGTTGGGGAAAAGGCACATAACCCAAAAGTTGAAAAAGCAGCTAAAAAAATCGTAAATCAGGGGATCGGACCCATCAAATCAATGGTTTTTGACGCAGATATCAATAAAGAAATGGCAGATGAAGGTGCCCTAATTTTCAAACAAAAGTGCACCGCTTGTCACATGCCAGACCGAAAGCTGATTGGTCCTGCGTTAAAAGGAATATACGATCGAAGGACCCCTGCTTGGGTAATGAACATGATACTCAATCCCACTGAAATGTTACAAAAAGACGAAACTGCAATTGCTTTACTAAAAGAATACAACAACGTAATGATGCTCAATCAAAACCTCAGCCAACAGGAGACTACGGCATTGGCTGAATATTTCAGAACCCTATAGGGACCAGGCTTTTCCTCCTGTAGCCTCCATAAGATCTACACAACCCTTTTGCTCACCTGGAATGGGGGCATAGGCCAACACATTCTCAGCGATATACTCATTGGTTTTAAAAGCAGTAATGGTCATGTTTCTAAGTTGATCCACAAACGCAAAGGCCATTGCTGAAACGGGTGCCGATGCTTTGTTGTTTTGACTTTTCCATCTTGCTTGCTGATCAGCATCTGCCTTTAAAAACTTGGCCAATTGACCATCGAGATCCGATCTGATCAACTGTGACGCTTTGCTTTTGCCCGTGTCCGCTAGAGACACACTGATGAAATGACCCAGTCCATCTGATACATTTTGTTGCGCATTTTTATTATAGATAACATCTATAAAACCGTCTATAAACTCAGGTAATTTTAATGCTACTGCTCCAGGTATATCTGTGTTAGGAATGATTAAATCCATAAGCTGAGATACTACCGAAAACTCATCCTTAGAAAAATGAATGGGAGTAAATGCATCGGTTTGAGATTGGCAACTTTGAAGTAATCCAACAACTGCTGGGGTTACTGTGATGGCGCTTGTTCCAAAACCTATCGTTCTTAAAGCTTTTCTTCTGTCCATAATTTGGTATTATTAAATATTCATTTTTTTGAGCTCTTTTACAGCATGATTTACTGCTCTTGCAGTTAGTGCCATATAGGTGAGTGATGGGTTTTGATTCCCGGCAGAGGTCATCCCCGAGCCATCAGTAACATAAACATTGGTAACAGCATGTAAGTTATTGTACTTGTTGAGTACCGATGTTTTTGGGTCACGACCCATTCTTGCAGTACCCATTTCATGAATTCCCAATCCCATGGAATATCCCTTGTCGTACTGCGTCACATTTTTAAACCCTGCGGCGTCAAGCATTGCTGCTGCCTGTTCGGACATGTCTCTTCGCATGGTTTTCTCATTGTCTCTTATCTCAGCATCAAAAGTAACGGTTGGAAGTCCCCACTCGTCTTGGTTATTGTAATCTAAGTACATTTTATTGTCGTGATATGGCAAAGTCTCTCCAAATCCATTGAGCCCTACACTCCAGCCTCCAGGTTTCACGATCGCTTCCTTGAGTTCTTCTCCATAACCCATTTCGCTGATCATTTCAGTCCAATTTCCACGGCTGGCTCCACCTTGGTATCCGTAACCACGGATAAAATCTTTTCGATCGGTAACGCCCCCTAAATTTCTAAATCGAGGGATGTAAATGCCGTTGGGCCTCCTCCCTGTGTAATATTTATCTTCGTACCCCTCTACTGTGGCAGTGGCACCCACTCTAAAGTGGTGGTCAATCAAGTTATGACCCAGTTCTCCAGAGTCGTTCCCAATTCCATTGGGAAAACGATCTGAAGTAGACTGAAGCAGAATGGAAGTAGAAGCAACTGTTGAGGCACATAGAAAAATAACTTTGGATTTGTATTCTATAACTTCTTTGGTTTCAGCATCAATCAGCCTTACACCAGTCGCTTTTTTAGTGTCAGCATCATAGAGGACTTCACTGACAACTGAATTGACCCTAAGGGTCATCATGCCCGTAGCCTCGGCGGCAGGCAAAGTAGAAGAGTTACTGCTAAAATAGGCTCCATATGGACAACCACGACGACATAGATTTCTGTATTGACAGGTATTTCTCCCCAAGCCAGGCTTGGTGCCTTCAGTAATATGGGCCACCCTTCCTATAGTTAACAGGCGGTCGTCATTAAATTTGTTCGATAAAGTACTTTTTAGATCTTCCTCAACACAATTCAACTCCATCGGTTTTAAAAACTCACTGTCGGGAAGATAAGTTAAGCCCAACTTTTCTCCACTGATCCCAATGTATTTCTCCACATAACTGTACCATGGCGCAACATCTTTGTAACGAATGGGCCAATCCACAGCAATACCGTCTTTGGCATTGGCTTCAAAATCAAAATCACTCATACGATAGCTTTGTCTTCCCCATAGCAATGAACGTCCACCTAAGTGATAACCCCTGATCCAATCAAACCTCTTTTCTTCATTATAGGGGTGTTTGTTGTCATCTACAAAATAATGAGAGGTGGACTCGCTATTAACATAATTCGTTCGACTTTGTTTGGGTTGGCGTTTTCTAATTTCTTGGGTAATCCTGTCTCCACCTTTGAAATCCCATTTGTCCATATATGCGGTTTTGTAATCGACAGGATGGGTAATCATTGGGCCTCTTTCTAAAACCAGTGTTTTTAGTCCCTTTTCGCACAGTTCTTTAGCAGCCCAGCCTCCGCTAATACCAGTACCAACCACTATGGCATCGTATGTATTATTCATAAAAAGATAAAGGTTTAATTGTTTAGTCTTAGTAAAATTATCTCTTTGAGTGACAAACTACAAGGAATTTCAGTTTTTTTTAAACCAGAGTAGATCAAAACATTCAATATAATTGGCTTTTAAGATGTCCTTAAATGGATTGCTTTAATATTACATTTTGGGTTTGAAAAATTAATCCTATTTTTACTTTTAACTGAAATATTTAATCAAATGAGTAAAATTAGACTGGGCGTCTTGGGGGGGGGTGGAGATTCCCTAATAGGTGTATTGCATCGTGTAGCTTCCTACATGTATGACTATTATGAAATAGTTGGAGGTGTTTTTAATCCTGACTATGAAGAAAATATAAAATTTGCCAAAAAAATCGGGGTGAATTCAGACCGTGTATACAAGGATTTCGATGAATTTGTGGCGGTTGAATCTGCCAAACCAGAGGATGAAAGGGTCGAGGTCGTTTCTGTATTGACCCCAAACTTTTTACACTACCCCATGGCCAAAAAGTTGTTGGAGCATGGATTCAATGTGATTTGTGAAAAACCATTGACCACCTCGCTTGAAGAAGCAAAAACACTACAAGAAATTCAAAAAAAGAACAAGGCAGTTTTTGCTGTAACCTACACCTACACGGGCTACCCTATGGTCAGAGAAATGAAGGAGATGATTGCCAAAGGTGTCATTGGAGACATCCATAAAGTAGATCTACAATATTACCAAGGTTGGATAAATCCCGTTATTCACGACAAAGAAAAGAGAAGTCAAGTCTGGCGATTGGACCCCAAAAAAGCGGGAATCAGCTCCTGTATTGGCGACATAGGTACCCATATTTTCAATATGGTAGAATTTGTTACAGGCTCAGAAGTATCAGAACTGCTCTCTGATTTGAATACACTTTACGAAGACAACCCCTTGGACATAGACGGCTCTGTTCTGATCAAAATGGACAATAAAGCCAAAGGTATATTGCGTGCAAGTCAAATTGCAACCGGGGACGAAAACAATATTACCGTGGCCATATTTGGACGAAATGGTGCCCTTAAATGGGAGCAGGAGAATCCCAATTATTTGTACCTCTTAAAAGATGACGAACCCAGAAGATTGATAAAGCCTGGAAATGCTTCCTACAACACTGAAGTGTCTTTAGACGGCACAAAACTGCCGGCGGGTCACCCTGAGGGTATTTTTGATGCGATGGGTAACATATACAGAGGTGTTGCCAAAGCCCTAAAGGGAGAAAATTCCTTCAATGGTGAGTTCCCAACCCTTTATGAAGGGGTTAGGGGGATGTTGTTTATAGAAAAAACGGTTGAATCTAATCAAAAAGGAAATGTATGGGTAAGCATGGAAAATCAATGAAAACCATAAAAGGACCTGCGGTTTTTTTAGCGCAATTTGTAGACAAATCTGCACCATTTAATTCTTTAGACGGTATGTGTAAGTGGGCAGCTAACTTGGGGTACAAAGGAATCCAAATCCCGACCTGGGAAAGCTTTCTGATCGATTTGGATAAAGCCGCAGAAAGCCAAACATACTGTGATGAACTAAAGGGAAAAATAAATTCCTACGGTTTGGAAATCACGGAGCTTTCTACCCACCTACAGGGTCAACTGGTAGCGGTTCATCCGGCCTACGATCTCATGTTCGACAACTTTGCCCCCGATACATACAAGAACAACCCAAAGGCGCGAACCCAATGGGCCATTGAAACCCTTAAAAAGGCTGCCAAAGCCAGTAACAGACTCGGACTCAATGCCCATGCCACTTTTTCCGGTGCGCTGCTGTGGCATACCTGGCACCCTTGGCCTCAGCGACCCTCCGGCTTGGTTGAATTGGGATTCAAAGAACTCGCCGACCGATGGCTTCCCATTCTCAACACCTTTGATGAAAATGGTGTTGACGTTTGTTACGAAATACATCCCGGTGAAGACCTTCACGATGGAGTCACTTTTGAGCGGTTTCTCCAAGCTACTGGCAATCATAAAAGAGTAAATATACTTTATGATCCAAGTCATTTTGTACTGCAACAACTGGACTATATCGAATACATTGACCACTATCACGAATTCATCAAATCCTTCCACGTAAAAGACTCCGAATTCAAACCCAACGGAAAAAAAGGAGCCTTTGGAGGCTATGGCGATTGGATTGACCGTGCTGGCCGTTACAGATCGCCAGGTGATGGACAGATTGACTTCAAAACTATTTTTACTAAACTCACAGAATACGGATGCGATGTGTGGGCTGTAATGGAATGGGAATGTTGTATTAAAAGTCCAGAACAAGGGGCAAGAGAAGGCGCTCCATTTATCAAATCTCATATTATTGAAGCCACTCAGAAAACATTTGATGATTTCGCTGGTTCAGAAATTGATGAAAATCACCTAAAAAAAATACTTAATCTTTAATTCTCAATAAAATGAAAAAATTAATGTTAGTTGCGCTTATCGCGTTCACCGTCTCCTGCAAACAAAATCCTAAGAAAAAAGCTATTGCTGAGGCCAAACCCGTCGAAAAAGAATGGATAGATATATTTGACGGCGTTTCCTTAGCGGGATGGCACCAGTTTAATTCTGCTGAAATTAGCGATGCTTGGACCGTTGAAGATGGTGCCATGGTATTCAATCCCGCTTTAAAAGAAAAAGGAACCAGCAACGATATCATTACTGATAGTGAATACACCAATTTTGAGCTTTCATTGGAATGGAATATTGGTGAAGTAGGAAACAGCGGGATTTTCTGGGGTGTAAAGGAAGGTGAGGGATTTAACAAACCTTATCAGACTGGACCAGAGATTCAGGTCTTAGATAATGAAAGGCATCCAGACTCCTTCCAGAATCCAAATTTTCATCAGGCAGGTGCATTGTACGATATGGTAGAACCCACTCAAGATGTCTGCAAACCGGCTGGCGAATGGAATCATGTGCTACTTTCCATAGACTACAATGCCAACAAAGGAAGTGTAAAACTCAACAATGTAGAAATTGTTGCTTTTCCGCTCAGTGGACCAGAGTGGGATACTTTGGTTGCCAACTCAAAATTCGCCGACTGGGAAGATTTTGCAAAATACAAAACTGGAAAAATTGGCCTTCAAGATCATGGAGACAAAGTCAGTTATCGCAACATCAAAATCAGGGAACTCTAAGCTCGTATGATTCAATCAATGACAGGCTTTGGGAAAGCCGAAAAACAATTTGAAAACAAGAACTACGTTTTGGAATTGCGGTCACTCAATAGTAAAGGTTTAGAGGTAAACTTGCGCATGCCCTTACAGGTCAGGGAAATTGAAATTGAACTCAAAAAAATCATTGGAGAGCACTTGGTCCGTGGAAAAATAGACTTAAACCTCAATATAGAAAACCTCGGTTTACCAAGTGTTAAAACCATTAACCCCAGTGCCATCAATCACTACATTGATCAACTGAAAGACATTGAAGATGGGAACAGAATGGAGCTCCTTAAAATGGCCATCAAATTACCGGAAACCCTCACCACTGGAAAAAAGGAATTTGAAGCAGAGGAAATTCAAATGATCAAGGAGTTGTTAAAACAAGTCATTGGAACGCTGAACCAATTCAGAGGAGATGAAGGAAAAGTCTTAGAAACTGAATTCCAAAAAAGACTGTTTAATATTGAAAGACTGGCGGGTGATGTTGAAGAAATTGACCCAGTAAGAAGTGCTAATATTACAAAAAAGTTAAAAGCTTCTTTGGAGTCCCTCCAATTTGAAGTGGATCAAAACAGGTTTGAGCAAGAATTAATATATTACGTAGAAAAATACGATATCACCGAAGAGAAAGTCCGGTTAAAAAATCACATCGATTATTTTAAGGAAACTATGGATCAAAGCAGCTCAAATGGAAAAAAATTAGGATTTATAACCCAAGAAATGGGTAGGGAGATCAATACCATTGGGTCCAAAGCCAATCATGCTGGTCTCCAAAAATTAGTCATCCAAATGAAGGATGAATTGGAAAAAATAAAAGAGCAATTACTCAACGTTTTATAATTGAAAAGAGGAAAACTCATCGTTGTTTCGGCACCCTCTGGAAGTGGAAAAACTACCTTGGTTCGCGCATTACTGAGTCAGAAAATTCCCCTGACTTTTTCTATTTCAGCCACCTCGCGGCCGCCCAGGGGAAATGAACAAAACGGGAAAGATTACCACTTTCTTTCCACAGGTGATTTTAAAAAAAAAATCAAAGAAAATGCCTTTGTTGAGTTCGAAGAAGTTTATACCGATAAATTCTATGGCACCCTGCGGTCTGAATTCGAGGAAAAAGTAAAAGCTGGTCAACATATCATCTTTGATGTGGATGTGGTAGGGGGACTCAATATTAAAAATCAATTCCCAGACCAAACATTGGCGCTTTTTATAAAAGCTCCCAGTTTTAAAGATCTGGAAATGCGGCTGCGATCCAGAAGTACGGAAAGTGAAGCCCTAATTGACGAACGTCTCGCTAAAGTAAAAATAGAACTGGAGTATGCCCCAAAGTTTGACGGGATAATTATAAATGACGATTTACAGCGGGCGAAGCAAGAAATTTGCCAGTTGGTAACTGCCTTTCTCGATCAATCTTAATTCATGAAACAGGTGGGTCTCCTTTTTGGTTCCTTCAATCCCATTCATCTTGGGCACCTCGCCGTAGCTGACTTTTTTATTGGTAAAAATAACCTGAGTGAAATTTGGCTGGTAGTGAGCCCACAAAGTCCTTTTAAAACCACTGAAGGGCTGATAGAAAAACGCCACCGCTTGGCTATGGTTGCATTGGCCCTAAACAATAATAAGCAACTTAAAGCATGTACCGAGGAATTTAAGCTCCCAACGCCCAACTATACCATCGATACTCTGGATCACTTAAAAGAAAAATATCCTCAACATCAATTTAGCTTGATTTTGGGGCAAGACAATGTGGTAAATTTTGATCGCTGGAAATCCTATGAGCAAATTTTGGAGCATCATCAAATTCTTGTCTACCCCAGGGCCAACGCTAGTAAGCCATCATCCGAACTGTTGGTGCATCCCAACATAACATATTATGCCGCATCGCTGCTTGAAATTTCAGCAACCGATATCAGAACGATGCTCAAACAAGGGAAGGTGAATTCTGAATGGTTACCCCCTGGAGTTGATACTTATTTAAATAAAATTATTAGGTATTAATGTTGTTTTACAATAACTAGAAAAACTAATTTTAAAAAATCATATCTTATATGAACTAAAAAAACCTTTGTAAATGGAAAGGAATTTATTTTGTTTTTAATTATAATGAATATACTATGAAAATATTTGGATCTAGTAAATCTTTTTTTAAGGGAAAGGCTATGGAGTGGGAAACCGTAGATAAGGGAGTAAAAAGAAAAATTATGGGCTATGACGATAAAATCATGCTAGTGCGTGTTCTTTTTGACAAAGAAGGGGTTGGAACTGTTCACGAGCATTATCATTCTCAAGTCACCTATATAGCTTCAGGAGCCTTTGAAATCACCATTGATGGAGTTAAGCAAACACTTGAAGAAGGAGATTCTTTCTACGTCCCCCCTGATACCTTGCACGGGGCAAAATGTATTGAAGCAGGAGAATTGATTGACGTTTTTAGTCCCATTCGTGAAGATTTTATGGAATAATAAAGAACGAAATGGAAAATTTAATTGGAAAAGTGGCTGTTGTCACAGGAGGGGCTAGAGATATAGGAAAGGCTATATCCATTAGTCTTGCCAAAGCTGGGGTAAAAGTAGTCGTAAATTATTTTAACAGTGAATTATATGGAAAAGAGACAGTTCTTGAAATAGAAAAAACAGGAGGAACCGCTGTTGCAATATATGCTGATGTCACAAAACAAGTCGACATTGATGCCATGGTAAAAACCACCCTTGACCACTTCGGCCCAAAAATTGACATATTGGTGAATGTCGCTGGAGGACTTTTTGCCCGTAAATCCATTGAAGAAATGGATGAAAATTTTTATAATCTCGTTATGGATGTCAATCTAAAATCTGTTTTTTTAGTAACAAAAGCCATAAAACCCCATATGGAGAAAGGAGGGGCGATCATCAATTTTGCCTCCCAAGCAGGACGTGATGGTGGGGGCCCAGGAGCTGCCATTTATGCTGCCTCTAAAGGAGCCGTAATCACCTATACCCGAGCACTGGCCAAAGAATTTGGACCACAAGGTATTCGTGTAAACGCACTTTGCCCAGGCATGATTGCGACCAAATTTCACGATGACTTTACTCAAGACGAAGTAAGGGAAAAAGTAGCAGGTTCTACCCCACTCCGAAGGGAGGGAGAAGACGATGAAGTTGCAGATTTAGTCGTCTATCTGGCTTCAGATCAATCTTCTTTCATCACAGGAAATAACATTGATATCAATGGAGGTTTGGTATTTAGCTAAACACTAACTTTCTTTCATTAAAACAGTTGCCAAATCCGCTGTTAGTGTTTGGCGACTCCATTTTTTTAGAGCAGGAAATTCATTGACTACCTTCCCTTTGTTTTGAAACGCTTTTAGTAGAAATGATTTAATAGAGTCACTGTCGGAAGCTTTGACCATTTTGGAAAAAGAAGAACCCGCCAGCAAACGACCCGCTTCGGACTGCGGAGCTCCTATAGATAGCAAAGGAACACCACACGCCAAATACTCCAAAAGCTTTCCCGAAACCATGTCCTGGTCCGCTCCATTAAAAATAAAATTGAGGAGTAAATCTCCACTTTTCATCAAACCAACAGCATCTCGGTGCGACAGATATCCTTTGTATTCAACAGTAACCTTTGGGGCCAGATGTTTAATTTTATCAATCTGTGCTGCGGAAATATTCCCCGCCAAAGAAAAGAGAACCTTCCGATTCTCAGAAAGTGCACTCAACGCTTTTATCACTGGAATATAATCCTGATTTTCAGTCAATAATCCTGTGTAAACCACATGAAATGGATTTACTGTAGTCCTCAAAACAGCAGACATCATAGCACCATCATAACCATTGGGTAAAATGTGAAAGCTTTGATCTGGGGCTTTGATTTTAAATTTTTTAATTAAGTTTCCGCCCACTGTTGTCAATATACCATCTGCATTGCGTAAAACTTTTTTTTCGAGATAGGCATCTATACTTTGGGCAAAATAAGAACGATACAATTGCTGATTGTAAAAAATATCCACCCACGGATCCCGAAAATCGGCCCACCACTGAATCCCATACTTGGTCTTGAGGAAGCTGCCCACCAAATGGGTAGAGTGAGGAGGACCAGTGGTGATGACTTTTTTTATTCCTTCGCTTTTAAGAATTTTTTCTGCCGCCCCTTTCGCATAACAATTCCAACCTTTTCGGGCATCTGGAATAAAAAAGTTCCCCCTAATAAAAGCAGCCATTTTCGCCATCCATCCCTGCTTGGGAACTTGACCTTGAGGAATACCTGCATTTAAGGATCCCGAAATAAATTTTGAATATATTTTTAAAGGTTCCTTGGTGTCTGTTTTGACAACATGAACTCCCTTCACTTCCTCCAACAATTCAAAATCCAGTACGGGATAGGAGGCCTGTTTTTCATCCACAGTTACAATATAGGGCTCCCACCCCATCTGTTTTAAGTATTTGGTAAAATAAACCCAACGCTGCACTCCTGATCCACCGGAAGGTGGCCAGTAATAACTGAGAATCAATACCTTTTTTGTGTCTTTCAAATTTTAGGTCTTGCCCAAAAGTAGCTATTTCTTTTTTTTGAAAAGGGGTACAGAAGAACAAGCTTCCCCATAAAACAGGCTTTTGACCACCGGTTGAAGTTTGGCAATCAATTGGACATAGGCATCTTTTGGAACAATTTTATCACTACAACCCTTTATGATAATAGGTTTGTCTTTAAAAGGTGTAACATCCAAAAGCACAATTTCCTCGGTATACAATTGGAGTTCTAAATCCTCTAATGTTCCCAAAACTACTTTACGTGCGTGGGGTTGCAAAAACGCAGACACCAAGAGGGACGCCCATGCGGGTAAAATGGCATCTGTACTACAATGGAGTGCAATAAATTTATCTTGATAGGCGCTCCAATCGTGGGCATGAAGTTGTACCCTAAATTCTTTTTCTTTAAGGACAAGCCCTTGGTCCAACCACTGGGACAAATCGACAGTTTGTCTTTGACCAATTTGATAAAACTGTTCCAAATCAAAGGTGATCAGCGCACTTTCTGCAACTCGATTTACAATAGTATCGGCCATTTTAAAGTAATCCTAATTCCAATTTGGCCTCTTCACTCATCAGGTCTTGCGACCAAGGAGGGTCAAATGTAATTTCAACCTCAGCATCTTTAACGGCATCAAGGGATTTTACCTTTTCCTCTACATCTCTGGGGAGGGTCTCCGCCACGGGACAATTGGGGGTGGTGAGGGTCATCAGAATTTTAACATCAGCATCCTCATTGACAAAAACATCATAAATCAAGCCCAACTCGTATATATCAACAGGGATTTCAGGATCAAAAATGGTCTTTAGTACGTCTACAATTTTGTCTCCGAGATCTAAAGTCTCGTTGTTTTCTTCACTCATGATTTATTTAATTGTGTTTTAAAAGCAATGGCATACATCTTCAATTGTTTGATCATGGAAACCAAGCCATTGGCTCGGGTGGGTGACAGATGTTCCCGCAACCCGATTTTATCGATAAAGGTGGTGTCTGCCTCCAATATTGCATCGGGATGTTGATGAGAAAAAACACGGATCAAAATAGCGATAATTCCTTTGGTAATTATAGCATCGCTATCGGCGGTAAAAACTAATTTTTCTAAACTTAAATCCGCATGAACCCAAACTTTACTTTGGCATCCTTTGATGATGTTATCCTCTGTTTTGTGCTGAGGGTCGATCAGTGGCAGTGATTTTCCCAATTCGATCATGTACTCGTATCGCTGCATCCAGTCTTCAAATAAAGAAAACTCTTCTACAATTTCGTCTTGTATTGTATCAATCGCTGCCATGTTCAAAATTAATGATTTATTGTAACATTTGGATGGCCTTTTTAAGGGCCTCCAACATTCTGTCTATCTCCTCGTAGGTGTTGTAAAATGAAAAAGATGCCCGCACCGTCCCCGGAATTTGATAGTAGTCCATTATGGGTTGGGCACAATGATGACCTGTTCTTACAGCAATTCCCATCTTATCCAAAATACTTCCAATATCGTAGGGGTGAATGCCCTCGACGTTAAAGGAGATTACAGCTGTCTTTTCGGGAGCAACACCGTAGATCTTAACCCCTGGAATCTTTAACAAGGACGCCGTAGCGTAGGCCAAGAGCTCCTCTTCATATTGAGCAATCTCCATCATTCCGATGGCATTGATATAATCCAACGCAGCTCCGAAGGCGATCCCCCCCGCAATGTTTGGGGTTCCTGCTTCAAATTTGTGCGGCAGTCCCGCATAGGTAGTTTTTTCGAAAGTCACTTCTGCAATCATCTCCCCTCCACCTTGATATGGGGGCAGACGGGTTAGCGCGGAGGCTTTTCCGTAAAGCATTCCAATGCCGGTAGGACCACAGAGTTTGTGTGCTGAGATAGCGTAATAGTCCACCCCCAGCGCTTGGACATCTGCTTGAATGTGGGGGGCTGACTGGGCACCATCTATCAAAACCTCTGCTCCAACGGCATGTGCTTTTTCTATTATTTCCTCTATGGGGTTTATCGTTCCAAGTGCATTGGAGACGTGGTTTACAAACACCAACTTGGTGTTTTTTGACAACAGCTTGTCGTACTCATCCATCAATAAAACTCCCCCTTCGTTCATGGGTATCACTTTAAGCACTGCCTCAGATTTCTCACATAGCATTTGCCATGGGACTATGTTAGAGTGGTGCTCTAAGGCGGATACAATCAACTCGTCTCCTGGACAGAGCAGTTGTTCATACCCATTACTTACTATATTTATAGAGTGAGTTGTTCCTGAGGTAAAAATAATTTCATGGGCGTGGGCTGCATTAAAATGTTTTTGAATTTTTTGACGGGCGGCCTCATAGACATCGGTTGCCTCTTGGCTTAGTGTATGAACCCCTCGGTGTATGTTGGCATTGTATTTTTTGTAGTAGTCAGCAATAACATCAATTACTTGTAGGGGGGTCTGTGATGTGGCTGCATTATCAAAATAAACCAAAGGATGGCCATTTACTTCCCTTTGAAGAATGGGAAAATCTTTACGGATTTTTTGAACGTCCATGGCTTATAAATCAAATCCAAGGTTTACCCCCAATTTATTAGCAATCAATTTATTGATACGCTTTTTAAGAATAGGGAGTTCAACGCTTTCCAAAACATTGTTGGCAAAGGCATAGGTCATCAGCGCCTTGGCTTCTTTTTTTGGAATCCCCCTGGATTGCATGTAAAAAAGGGCATCTTCGTCCAATTGTCCTACAGTACATCCATGTGAGCATTTGACATCATCTGCATATATCTCTAATTGTGGCTTGGTGTTTACCGTAGATTTATCATCGATAAGGATATTGTTGTTTTGTTGAAATGCGTTTGTTTTTTGCGCCTTTTTATCTACGTGAATTTTACCATTAAAAACCCCTTTGGAGGTATCGGAAAACACCCCTTTATAATCCTGGTGGCTTTCGCAGTTGGGGAATTGGTGGTCTACCAATGTATAATGATCTACGTGTTGTTGGTCTTTCAGCAAGGTAACGCCCTTGAGCGTAGTATCACAATGCGTTCCTTTGAGGTAGAAGTTTAGATTGTTACGTATCAATTCCCCCCCCAGTGAGAAAGTATGAACCCTCGCGGTGCTGTTTGATTCTTGTGAAATATATGTGTTGTCGATTAAAGAAGCTGAATTGAGGTCATTTTGTATTTTGTAATAGTCCACAAAAGCGTCTTTGTGTGCATAAATTTCAGTCACGGAATTGGTAACTACATTATGTTCCTTAAGACTTTGGTGCCGCTCCAAAATTTGAACTTGGGCATTTTGATCGACTACAACCAAATTTCGAGGTTGTAACCACAAGGCTTTTTCGTTTCCAGAGGAAAAGTGAATGATTTCAATCGGCTTTTCAGCAACTGTATTTTTGGGGATATAAACATAGGCCCCCTCATGGGCATATGAGGTATTTAATGCGGTGAGGCTGTCGTTAACATCGGTGGTTTTGTTGAAATAAGTATTGATTAAATGGCTGTATTTGGGTTTTGACAGTGCCGCAGACATCAGACAAACATCCAAACCGTCGTGGGTGGTGTCAGAGAGAAAAGGACTGTATACCCCGTCGATGAAAACGACTTTGTAGGTGTCTATTTCATAAAGAAAGTACTTCTTTACTTTTTTGAGTTGAATGGTAGATTCACTTTTTGGAAAAAGGGCATAGTCTTCCCTGATCAGTGGGTTTAGGGAGGTGTATTTCCAAGCTTCTTCTTTTCGAGAGGGAAAGCCTTTCAGCTCAAATGTTCTCAGCGACTCCAATCGGGTTTGATGAACGGGATCGGATAGCTCAATCCTTTCTTCGAGTGCCAGGTGAGAGGCCAATAATTTTTCTTTGAATTCCATCTGCCTCAGGCAATTTCTTTGATCCAGTCGTATCCTTTTTCTTCCAATTCTAATGCCAAATCTTTTGTCCCTGATTTTACAATTTTACCATCAAACAATACATGGACAAAATCTGGAACAATATATTCTAAAAGCCTTTGATAGTGTGTAATCACAATGATAGCGTTGTTTTTTGAGCGCAACTTATTTACCCCATTTGCTACGATTTTTAGAGCATCAATATCCAATCCGGAATCTGTTTCATCGAGAATGGACAGCTTCGGTTCCATCATGGCCATTTGAAAAATTTCATTTCGCTTTTTTTCACCACCAGAGAATCCCTCGTTCAGGGATCTGGAGAGAAAACGTGAATCGATTTCAAGCAGCGCCGATTTTTCTCTTATTTTTTTGAGCATCGCATTGGCGGGCATGTCTTCTAATCCTTTCGCCTTTCGCGTTTCGTTTATAGCGGTCTTGATAAAATTTGTGACACTTACCCCTGGTATTTCTACAGGGTATTGAAAAGAAAGAAAAATACCTTGATGCGCACGTTCCTCGGGTGATAAATCGGCCAAGTCCTCGCCTTCCAAAAGCATGGCGCCTTGATTGACTTTATAATCTATGTGTCCTGCAATTACCGATGACAGGGTGCTTTTACCCGATCCATTCGGACCCATAATGGCGTGTACCTCTCCTGCTTTAACATCTAGATCGATGCCGTTGAGAATTTGTTTGCCCTCTACTTGAGCGTGAAGATTTTCTATGGTGAGCATAAATCTGTTTTTTATCCTACTGATCCCTCTAGGGAGATTTCTAATAATTTTTGTGCTTCCACGGCAAATTCCATGGGCAGCTTGCTTAATACCTCTTTACTAAATCCGTTGACGACCAATGCTATAGCTTTTTCTGGATCTATACCTCTTTGATTACAGTAAAAAATTTGGTCCTCACCAATTTTACTGGTGGTTGCCTCATGTTCGATTTGGGCAGTTTTATTTCTCGCTTCTATGTAGGGGAAAGTATGTGCCCCACATTGATTGCCCATCAACAATGAATCGCATTGAGAAAAGTTTCTGGCATGGGTCGCACGAGGATGTACTTGGACAAGTCCGCGATAGCTGTTCTGGGATTTTCCAGCAGAAATACCCTTTGAAATAATAGTGCTTTTGGTGTTTTTCCCTAAATGAACCATCTTGGTTCCAGTATCGGCTTGCTGGAAATTGTTTGTGAGTGCGATGGAATAAAACTCCCCTATAGAATCGTCTCCTTTGAGAATACAGGAGGGATATTTCCATGTAATGGCTGAGCCGGTCTCAACCTGTGTCCAAGAAATCTTAGCGCTTTTATGGCAAATCCCTCTTTTTGTGACGAAATTAAAAACGCCTCCTTTTCCATTTTTATCCCCTGGAAACCAGTTTTGTACTGTAGAATATTTTATTTCAGCATGGTCCAATGCGATCAGCTCTACCACCGCTGCATGGAGTTGATTTTCGTCTCTTGAAGGTGCGGTACATCCTTCTAAATAGCTCACATAGCTGGATTCATCGGCAATCACAAGGGTTCTTTCAAACTGCCCTGTGCCTGCTTGGTTGATTCTGAAATAGGTAGACAGTTCCATTGGGCAACGAACTCCTTTGGGGATATAACAGAAAGAACCGTCGGAAAAAACAGCTGAATTCAAAGCCGCAAAATAATTATCTTGGATGGGAATTACCGATCCAATGTATTTTTGAACCAATTCTGGATATTCCTGAATCGCTTCAGAAATCGAACAGAAGATGATTCCCTTTTCTGCTAAAGTTTCTTTAAAAGTGGTGGCTACAGAAACAGAGTCCATCACAATATCTACAGCAACGCCTGCCAATTTCTTTTGCTCGTCGATGGAAATCCCCAATTTTTCGAATGTTTTGAGTAATTCTGGGTCCACTTCGTCCAAGCTTTTGTATTGGTCTTTTTTCTTAGGGGCAGAGTAGTATGAAATGGCTTGGTAATCTGGCTTTTTGTATTGGACATTAGCCCAGTCGGGCTCCTTCATGTCTTTCCACGCCGCATAGGCCTTTAGGCGCCAATCGGTCATCCATTCGGGTTCTTGCTTTTTCTGAGAAATACGACGAACCACTTCTTCATTGAGTCCTACAGGGAAAGTCTCAGAATCGATATCGGTGTAAAACCCGTATTCGTATTCTTTGGTTTCCAATTCTTTTTTTAATTCCTCTTCAGTATAAGCCATATCTCGAATTGATTATAAGGAAAAACTTTCTCCGCAACCACAGGTGCGTTGTGCATTGGGATTATTAAAAACAAAACCCTTTCCGTTGAGCCCTCCAGAATATTCTAGGGTAGTTCCCAGCAAGTAAAGCAAGCTTTTTTTATCTACCAAAATTTTCACCGCATTGTCTTCAAATAAACGATCTTGTTCCGATTTGGTGCTGTCAAAACTAAGGTCGTAGGAAAGGCCAGAACAGCCACCGCTTTTAACGCCCACGCGGACGAAGTCTTGGTGGGGATTGAAGCCCTCCTCTTGCATCAGCTGAGACACTTTTTTTTGTGCATTAGACGACACCTTAATCATTTGAAATAAAATTTATTTAAAATCAGTACAAATATAGCGTATTTCCATGTAAAATGAGGCTTTTACTATCAATTCTGATTATGGCTCAATTAGGAATTTTTAGCGCCATCTCGTAAACAATATATCCCCTTTGCCACGGTTTTGTTGATCGTGGATAACACTGCTGTAGGTTTGACCTACCACAAATACGCTTCCAGAACTGTGAATCAAAAGGTCATAAGCAAAATCATCGTTGTCGCCCCCCAAAGAAAGGGTGCTTGCTCGTATGTCCCCAGGGAGAATGCGCATCAAAAACAAGTCGTTTTCTCCTGCGTCAGCAGTAAAATCTCCGTCAGCACTGCGGGAGTGACCTGTAATAAAAACCCCACCATGCTCCTGCTCACCGATGGCCGTACCCGTGTCAAATTCGCTACCGCCGTAGTGATGACTTGCCAGTAATTTTCCCGATTGATCGATCACGATTTGCCAAGTATCCGACAGGCCCTTATTTTCTTGTGCTTGCTTATCGTTGCTAAAAGTATTCCCAATAATTCTAAAGTTTCCTTGGGAATCCTGAATCACCCCCGATGCTCCGTCTACCAAACTGCCTCCAAATGAATTTTCCCATAGCAAGTCTCCAGAGGGGGAAATCATCACCACCCAAATGTCGTAACTTCCTTTGGGTTGGGTCACTTGGACATCTGAACTTTCTGAGGTGCCCACTACCAAAAAGTTACCCTCCTTTGTTTGAACGGCATCATAGGACCGGTCGTTATTGGTTCCACCAAAATACCGCTGCCACTCCACATTACCCTGTGCATCTAATTTGTGGCACCAAAATTCTCCTACCCCATGCCGATTTGCTCTGAGTGTCCTGCCAGAATTTCCCTGTCCGTTGGAGGCGGTCACATCCAAAAATCCATTGAAAAAATAGCCACCATCTTGAGTGGAGATCACCTTGTAAGCGTGGTCGTGACCAGAAAAGCCAAATGTTTTTTTCCAAATCAAATTACCCCCTGCATCTACTTTGATAATCCAGTTGTCGTGAAAACCATTGGTGGGGGGGACATCACCGTCTTGGCTGTTGCTGTAGCCCAACAATACAAATCCCCCTTCTTCTGTTTCTACCAATGAATATCCAAAATCGTCGCCACTCCCCCCATAGTTTCTCTGCCAATTCACATTGCCTTGTTGGTCCATTTTAAGCAAAAACAAATCCCAGTCATCCGAGGTGCGATCCCTAAAATCTCCGTCACGGCTCTGAGTACTTCCCACGATGGCAATTCCTCCATCTCGAAGTTCTATGACCTGTCGGGCATGTTCGTCTTCACTGCCCCCGATTAAGGAAATATGGGACAAAATACCAGAGAAAAGAGCAGTTGGGATTGGGGTTGTATTGGGCTCAGGAAAACAACCAATGCAGAGCGAGGTGACTATAATTATAAATACTTTTTTCAAAATTATTGAGGGGATTTTTGAATAAGAAATAAACCCCTATTGATGTCACTAATGGCAATCACACCACTTTCAAAAAAGGGATAAACATTCCACGCTCCGTTAAAAGTAGTGGTATTATTTTCTGGATAGGTGTCAAAAAAACCAATCTCATCCATGTTTTTATTTTCCAAGTCATCAATTGCGATGACCCTAACGCCTGCAGTATAGTTGGCCAAGTAGAATAAATCGCCCATAACATACCCATTGTGATCAATAGCATTAGTAGGGCCGTAATAAGAAAAGTGCAGTTTTGGGTGGTCTAAATCCGTGAGGTCAAAAATCAATGATCGGGTTTTAATCCCTATATTGAATTCATCTAATTCATCCCCGATGATAAAATATTTTTGGGTTTTATCCAACCACCCTTGATGGGTATAAAAGGTGTTTTGATAGGTTATTTGGGTAATGGTCCTTGGGTTTTGTTTATCGGTAACATCCAGGATTAGGAGCCTATCCTCATTGGATCCTAAGAAGATTTCTCTTCCCTGATAGTCTGGATCGGGACCGCTGTAGGTGACGACCTGAGCATCGTGACTGTAGCCAGCGTCAGCAAATCCTCCCTCCGAAATGGCTCCCTGAAGATTATTGAGATTGAGAAAGTGTACCCCTCCTGCATACATACCATTCAAATCGGTTCCCACCACATAGCCGTAGCCACTGTCTTCGTTTACCACCATATTGTGTGCGGTAGGAACAGAATTAACGACCCGGTCGGCATCAAAAGTTTTCGCTGACTGTAGCCCTCTCAACCGGGTAAGATCAAAAACTTGAATTCCGTGATTGGGTGCCTCACTCACAATAAAGGCATGGTTGTTATACACTTTAACATCCCTCCATACGCTAGGCTCTGTTGCCGTAGGTAACTTCCCCATAAAAATTGGGGCTACGGGATCACTGATGTCTATAAAAGCTGTGCCGTCATCTAAACCCATCAACACATACTCTTTATTTGTAACAAGATCTGTCCAACCCCAAGAATCATTTCCTTCACTGCTGCCCATCTCTTTAAGGTCAACGTACGCAAGCAAATCATAGCCTTTGCAGGGGTATTTTCCAGCCAGACCGTTATCACAAGGTACTATTGTGTCTGACAAGTCTAAGGGTGATTTGTCAGAGGGTGGGGTAATTGTCCCAATGGTATCCAATTGAATGTCTGCATCAGCAATTGGGGTTTTTTGACATGAAATCATGATAGTAAAAAGGAGTGAATAAAAACATATATTACTAAGCTGCATTCGGTTGGATTTAGCGCTAGAATAAAAATCGCAATCTAAGTTAAATAAGTCTTAATACTTTGAATTAAATCTTAGTAATTTTAACATATGTTTGAAAACAAAAATACTACCCCCCTTTCTGAATTGGGAGAGTTTGGTTTGATTGACCATTTGACCAAAAATTTTCCCTTAAGCCACCCCTCAACTATAATGGGGGTCGGAGACGATGCTGCAGTGATGAATTATAATGAGGGAGAAATCGTTCTCACTACCGATCTTTTAATTGAGGGCATTCATTTTGATTTAAGTTATGTCCCTTTAAAGCATTTGGGCTATAAAGCTGTGATGGTAAACCTCTCCGACGTTTATGCCATGAATGCCCATCCTACTCAAATAACTTTTTCGGTTGCCGTATCCAATCGTTTTCCCTTAGAGGCTATGGAAGAACTCTACAGTGGCATTGCATTGGCGTGCAAAAATTACAAGGTGGATTTAGTGGGTGGAGATACTTCTAGCAGTACTTCTGGTCTTACAATCTCTGTAACGGCCTTGGGGCAGGTGAAAAAAGAAAAAATAACCTTCCGCGAGGGGGCAAAACCCAACGATTTATTGGTTGTCAGCGGTGATTTGGGCGGAGCCTATATGGGGTTACAGGTTATGGAAAGAGAAAAAGAAGTTTTTAAAGTAAACCCCAACAACCAGCCCGATTTAGCCCCCTATACCTACTGTGTGGAGCGGCAATTAAAACCCGAAGCCAGAAAGGATATCGTAGAGCTTTTAGCAACATTGGAAATGGTTCCCAATGCCATGATTGACATCAGTGATGGCCTATCCTCTGAAATTTTCCATTTGTGTAAATCTTCTGGAACGGGTTGTAATGTTTATGAAGACAAACTTCCCATTGATCCCCAAACGTCGAGTACGGCTGCAGAGTTTAAAATAAATAGCAGCACTGCAGTTTTCAATGGGGGGGAAGATTATGAATTACTCATGGCCATAAAGCCTGATGATTTCGAAAAAATAAAAGGTCATCCACTGCTCACCGCCATTGGACATTTTACAGATCAAAAAGAAGTGTGTAAAATGGTTACGGGCCTGGGACAATCAATCCCTTTGGAGGCGCAAGGCTGGAGTAATTTTTAAAAGCCGCTAACCTAAGGCTACATCCAAGGTCATCATCACAATGAATCCGCTGATAAATCCTAAAGTGGCTTGGTCGGTATACTTGTCCAGCTGGGTTTCTGGAATAACCTCCTCCACTACAACAAAAATCATCGCCCCAGCAGCAAAAGCCAACGCATAGGGTAATATGGGCGTAAAAAAAGTAACTGCAACAGCTCCAAGAACCGCAGCCACTGGCTCGACGATGGCAGATAATTGGCCGTACCAAAAAGACTTAAATTTGCTGACTCCCTGTCTCCTGAGGGGCATAGAAACGGCTATTCCTTCAGGGAAGTTTTGTATACCAATCCCGATGGCCAAAGCGACAGCTCCTCCAATGGAGGCCTCGGGGATTCCGGCGGCAACCCCACCGAATAAAACCCCTACAGCCAAACCCTCAGGGATGTTGTGAATGGTAATGGCCAATACCAACAATGTGGTCTTGTGCCAAGGGGTTTTAATCCCTTCTGAATCTTTAAAATTGATATGTATATGAGGTAATACTTTATCCAACGAAAAGATGAAAAGTGCTCCTAAGCCAAAACCTACTGCAGCAGGAATCACCTTGACAAATCCTTCTCCTGGTGACATTTCAATACCTGGCGCGAGGAGGCTCCAAAAACTGGCGGCTACCATCACACCTCCTGTAAAACCCAACATGGCGTCTAAAAAACCCCGATGCATGGTTTTAAATAAAAAAACAAAAGATGCACCAAATGCAGTCAACAGCCAAGTGAAAATAGTGGCAATAAATGCCCCTTTAACAGGGTCGATGCTTGAAAAGAAATCTATAAGAGTATTCATTTATTCTAATTAGTTTTTGGTTCAAATTTAATGATCTTAATTTTACCGACTATTGCTGGGATTGTCTAATTTTGATGTGACATGAATCACAACCATTTCGACTATATTATTTGTGGAGGAGGTGCATCCGGTTTGCTTTTGGCTTTCAGGTTGTGCAAAGATCCTTTTTTTAAAAATCACTCCCTTCTATTGATTGAAAAGGACCTCAAAAACACCAATGACAGGACCTGGTGTTTTTGGGAGTCCGGAAAAGGAGATTTGGAAGCCATCGTATACAAAAAATGGGACCGTGCCTTTTTCGGTGCCGAGGATTTTGATCTCGAATTTTCCTTAGCGCCTTTTCAATATAAAATGATCAGAAGCATTGATTTTTACAGATCGATGAAAAATAATTTGAAGGAATTCCCCCAGCTAACTCAAATCAAAGAAAAAGTGAGCCAAATTTATGAAAACGAGGTAACTACAGAGGTACAGACTTATTACGGGGACTATATATTTTCGAGTATTTACAATCCAAAAGCGCTCTATCAACAAAAAAAATACCCGGTATTATTACAACATTTTGTAGGGCAAATTATCGAAACTCAGAAACCCTGTTTTGATTCTGAAACCTTAGAGTTTATGAATTTTAATGTCCCTCAAAAAGGAAACACTCGGTTCATGTATATGCTGCCTTTAGGTCCCAAAAAAGCCCTATTGGAATACACCCTTTTTTCTTCTGAAATGTTGGAAAGAAAAGCCTATGTTGATGCCATTTCAGATTTTTTAAAAAATTACCCCACTGGAGGCTATGAAGTCCTCGAGGAGGAAGAAGGAAAAATTCCCATGACCTGTTATCGTTTTGATTTAAAAAACAGCCCTACGCTTCTTCATATTGGAACGGCCGGGGGATGGACCAAACCCAGCACTGGCTACACTTTTCAACGCATCAACAAAAAAACCAAAGAATTGGTTGATTTTTTAAAGCAAAATAAACCGCTGGACAAGTTTGGCAAAAGAGACCGTTTTTGGTTTTATGATTTACTTTTTATTGATGTTTTGGCAAAGAACAATGGTAGTGGGGCAGATTTGTTCAGGCGGATGTTCGAAAAAAACGCTCCGAAGATCATTTTCAATTTCTTAGATGAAAAAAGCTCCTTCCAAGAGGAGTTTCAGATCATGCGCTCCTTTAACATCAAACAGTTTCTCGGGGCTCTTCTAAAGAGAATTTTTTAAAAAGTCCGCTGCATCAACCAATCTTTGAGGGCCACAAATCGGTTTTTTTGAGCGGTAGAGATGCTTAGCTTTTCCAATTGAAGCAACGCCATATTAGCGTGATGCTGAATCAATTCATTTACATCGGATTTAGCCCCCGTATCCTCAAAGATGGATTTAACGGAGTTTATTTTTTGATCCTCGCCCAAATTAGCTTCACCTCCCAAAAGGAATTGAAGGGACTTTCGCTGATCGGGGGTTGCTTTTTTAAGGGCCAAATGGTAAAGGATCGTTTTTTTGTCTTCTAAAATATCTCCTCCGATTTTTTTTCCAAAAGTTTCTTGATTTCCAAAAGCATCCAAGTAATCGTCTTGTAATTGAAAAGCCAAACCCAATTGTATTCCAAAGTCGTATAGGGCCATTTTATCTTTCTCAGAGGCCTTCCCAATAATGGCCCCCATTTTCAAAGCACAACCTACTAAAACCGCTGTTTTGAGTCGTATCATTTCTATGTAATCCTCTTGGGATACCTTGGGATTTGTCTCAAAATCCATGTCGTATTGCTGCCCCTCGCACACTTCAATAGCCGTTTTACTCAGCAAGCTTGTGAGTTGTTTAAAAACAGTATCAGGGTATAATTCCAAGGATTGATAGGCAATGATCAGCATGGCATCTCCCGAGAGTAGGGCAGTGTTGAGGTCCCATTTTTCATGGACTGTTGCGTATCCTCTGCGCAGCGGTGCCTGGTCCATAACATCATCGTGCATCAATGTAAAGTTGTGAAATACCTCAACCGCCATCGCTGCACCAAGGGTATCGTTGAGGTCAGCGCCATATGCCGCTCCAGACATCATGGTCAAATAAGGTCTAATTCTCTTACCCCCTAATGATAAAAGATACTGGACAGGGCGATAAAGATGGTCTGGAGATGCCTCCTTTTTTAAATCACCTATTGCAGTCTCAAGCGCAAACTGATAGTCCTTAAAGAGATTCATAAAGAATTTTGTTAAAAATACAACCCCCAAAGTTAAAGGAACATTAAATTAATATAAACTTTAAAAACTTTTTTGGTTTTTAAAGTTTTCATCAGTAATATTGCAAAAAATTTGCTGTGGATAAAAAAATCATTGTGTCGGCTTCTGCGCTCTTTCTCCAGTATGGTTACAAGGCGGTTACCATGGATGATATTGCAGAGCATATGTGCATCTCAAAAAAAACGATATACCTCTGTTTTGATGACAAAACAGCTCTGGTTCGGTACTCGGTTTTACATGTTTTTGAAACTGTTAAGGATAAAATCATAAACGTTGAAACCACTACTAAAAATCCTATCGACGCGCTGTATGAGATCAAAAAAATTGCGGTACAAGTGTTGGGTAATAAAGACAAATCACCGCAATATCAGTTACAAAAATATTCCCCCGCCATATATACAGAAGTGAGGGAGAAAGAACTTTCTGCTTTTGGAGATACCTTTAAAATGAATCTTACAAAAGGGATTGAATCTGGACTTTTTAGAAATGACATCGACCCCGATTTTATAATGCGCATTTATTTTAATGGTTTCAGAGGGCTAAGAGACATCGAATTGTTTCCCCCAGCCGAATACGATATTTACCTTCTTATCGGAAAATACATCGATTATCACCTCAGGGCCATCGCCACTACAAAAGGAATTAAATATTTAGAAGAATACCAACAAAAAACAACCCCATGAAAAATCATTTTTTAACACTAATCATCTTGTTAACAGGATTTATTCAGGCGCAAGAGCTCCCAGAATCACTCACACTGAAGGAATCCATTGCCTATGGGTTGACCAACAACCGCTCCATCATTAATACTGATCGAGAAATTCAAAAATCAAAAAAAGAAAGATGGAAAACCATTGCCAGCGGGCTACCACAAATCAGTACGGAGGTCAACTATCAAAACTTTCTCGAGATGCCTATTTCGCTTGTCCCAGCAGAATTTTTTGGCGGTAAACCTGGGGAATTTTCAGAGCTGACTTTTGGTACAGAGCAAAATATGATCGGATCACTGAATGTTGAGCAAATGATTTTTGACGGCTCCTATTTGGTAGGTTTGGAAGCCTCAAAAGTCTTCCTCTCCATTTCTGAAAACCTATTTGAAAAAACCCATTTGGAAACCAAAAAACTGATCACACGATTATACACCAATGTGCTTTTGGCCAAATACAATATCCTTAACCTTGAAAATAACAAAGTTTCCTTAGAAGCCAATTTCGAAGAAGTCCATCAACGCTTCCGAAACGGTTTTGAAGAAGAAGAAAGTGTAGAGCAAATTCAACTTACGTTGGCCCAAACCAACGGTGCATTGAAATATGCCAAGAATATTTTAGAGTTAGAAAGGAATATGTTGAAGTTTGTCATTGGTTTTCCTACAGAAGCACCACTGGTACTTTCCGAAGAATTGGATGCGATTTTCAATGAAGAACAATACTTACAAAACCTTCCCGATGCGCGAGAATATAATAATAATATTGACATTAAGATTGCAGAGAACAATGTTAAGGCTGAGGCTTTACTTCTCAAATTAGAAAAGTCAAAATCCTTGCCAAAAGTCAATGCCTTTATCAATCGCACCTATACGGGTAACAGTAATGATTTCACTTTTACCGACAGTGACCAGAAATGGTATGGTTCCTCTTCACTTGGATTGAACGTTAAAATTCCTATTTTCAGCTCTTTGGGCAGAAATGCCAGTACACAAAAAGCAAAAATTAGCTTGGAGCAAGCCATAACTACGCTGGAAGAAACACAGGCCAAAATCAGTATCGAAATTAAGGCCGCACAAAACGAATTTCAACTCTCTATAGACAATTACTTCACCGAAAAAGAGAACCTGAGACTGGCAGAACGTATTGAGCAAAAAAATCAAACCAAATTCTATGAGGGTATGGTGCAGAGTTTTGAACTCAGAATGGCGCAAGTACAACTCTATTCGGCCCAAAAAACTTTTGTCAATGCAATCCAAAATGTAATCAACAACAAATTGACGCTTGAAACCCTGCTGAACCAATCAAAAACAAATAACCCATGAAAAAAGTCTTCTTCACCCTCATTCTGAGTTCTTTTATACTTTCCTGCTCAGGAAATAAATCTGAGTCCACAAAAGATTTAATCAACTCTAAAAATTTGGAGGGATTAAAATCTCAGAAAGAAAAAAAGTTAAAAGTATTCAATGCGCTAAAAAATGAATTAAAACAGATCAATGGCGCCATTGTAGATTTGGACCCTTCAGAAAAACTGCCACTGATCTCGATGTTAGAAATAAAACCTGAAAACTTTGATCACTACGTAGAGATTCAAGCCAATATCAAAACCCGTAACAACGTGCTGCTCTATCCGGAATATACCGGCACACTAAAAGCAGTATACGCGCAAGAAGGGCAAAAAGTAAAAAAGGGGAAACTGCTGGCGATGACTGACGATGCTGGACTTAAAGATCAATTGGAACAGTTAGAGATACAAGCCGAACTCTCCAAAACGATTTTCAACCGTACCCAACGTTTATGGGATCAAAATATAGGTTCTGAAATACAGTTGCTGCAGGCAAAAACTACTTACAATAGCCAACTCAAATCAATCGCCCAATTTAAAAAACAATTAAACCGCACCAAAATATATGCCCCTTTTTCTGGAACCATCGACGAAATCATTGCCAATACAGGCGCAAATATGATGCCCGGACAAACCCCCGTGATGCGAATTGTTAATCTCAGCGACATGTATGCCGAGGCCGATGTTCCGGAGCGCTACCTCAGTCAAATAAAAAGAGGAACCACTGCCTTTGTTAACATCCCTGTGCTGAATTTAGAATTAGAAACCAAAGTCAGACAAACAGGAACTTTTATCAATCCTGTCAACAGAAGTTTTAGGGTGGAAACACCCCTAGAGAATACGTTTGAAATGATCATGCCGAACCTAAATTGTAAATTAAAAATCAACGACTATAGCAACCCATCAGCCTTGATGATTCCACTGGGGGTGATCAAGGAAAATGCCAATGGTCAAAAATACGTTTACAAACTTATCCCTGAGGACAAAAAACAAGTATTCCGAACCCAACAGGCCTTTATTGAGTTGGGCAAAAAAAGTTTCGACAAGGTAGAAGTGCTGAGTGGCATTGAAATCGGTGACCTCATCGTAGAAGAGGGAGCAACCATCGTCGAGGACAATCAAAGAGTAAAAAACATTCAATAATTGGTCCCAAAAAAGATGAAGAATATTTACAAAGAGTTTCCCTTGTCCAGCTGGGCGATAGACCACAAAACGGTGATTTATGTGATCATGACCATTTTTTTCTTTTTGGGAATTCGTTCCTACAATGTGATGCCCCGTGAGAGTTTTCCCGAGATCAATGACACCCGAATTTTTATCTCTGCCGTATTTCCTGGAAACACAGCCGAAGACATCGAACGCCTCATTGTCGATCCTTTAGAAGAGGCCCTAAAAGGGGTTTCTAATCTGGTAGATATCAACTCTACCTCAGAGGAGGATTTTGCTGTAATTCAACTGGAATTTGATGAGGACATCCCACTGGATTTGGCCAAACAAAAAACCAAAGATTTGGTCGATGGAGCAGCATCAGGAGCCGATTGGCCCACTTTTAATAATGCGAAAGTAGAGCCTGCCGTGGCCGAAATGGACTTCTCAGAACTCATGCCCATTCTCAGCATCAGTATGGTAGGAGATTATCCCATTGCCCAAATGAAAGACTTTGCCGGATACCTCGAAGAAAAGATAGAGCAACTTCCCGAAGTTAAGTCAGTGGATATAAGGGGAATTCAAGCTTTTGAAGTGGAAATAGCAGTAGATATTTATAAGATGACGGCTGCCAAAATAAGCTTTAACGACATTCTCAATTCCATAGGGGGGGAAAATACTACCATCTCTGCAGGAAACATAATCAAAGGAGGCCTAAGAAGAAGTTTGAGAATCATTGGGGAAATTGAAGACCCAGAGGCGCTGAAAAACTTTGTTATAAAAAGTGAAAAAGGGGCGACCTACTTGGGAGATATTGCCACCATCCAATTCAAAGAAAAAGACATATCCTCCTATGCAAGATCCTTTGGAGAAAAGGTGGTGCTATTGCATGTCAAAAAAAGAGGGGGTAAAAATTTAATTCAAGCCTCAAAAAAAATTGAAGCGTTGATAAATGATGTATCGAGCAACCTGTTTCCTAAAAACATCAAACTCACCATTTCCAATGACCAATCGACCATTACCCTCAATCAAGTGAGTGATCTGGTCAATAATATCATTTTTGGGGTATTGCTTGTGGTAACGGTGCTGATGTTCTTTTTAGGGTTTAGAAATGCCCTGTTCGTCGGCTTTGCCATTCCCATGTCCATGTTTATGTCCTTTATGATTCTCTCTGCCTTGGGCTATACCCTCAATACCATGGTCCTTTTTGGATTGGTAATGGGACTCGGCATGTTGGTGGACAATGGAATTGTAGTCGTCGAAAACGTTTACCGCTTGATGGAAAAAGAAGGCTTGAGTCGAATTCAGGCTGCCAAAGTCGGGATTGGAGAAATCGCTTTTCCAATCATCGTATCTACTGGGACCACCATTGCAGCTTTTGTGCCCTTGGGGGCATGGCCAGGACTAATGGGCGAATTTATGATCTATTTCCCCATCACACTTTCTATTGTGTTGGGGTCTTCCCTGATTGTCGCTTTGTTTTTCAACTCCATGCTGGTATCCCGGTTTATGGATATCAGCGAACGAGAGATTTCCAACAAATCCCTCTGGCGATTGACGATGATATTGGGAGGATTGGGTCTTTTACTGGTGTTCAACAAAGGAGTTTTTAGAGGTTTAGGCACCTTGATGATTGCTCTTTCATTATTGTTTTGGACCTATAAATACTTCTTAAAAAGGTTGTCAAGCGTTTTTCAAAATCAATTTTTACCGAGAATGGAAAAAGGCTATCGTATTTTCTTATCGTCAGCACTAAAAGGATACCGGCCTATTGCTTTCTTGATTGGAACCTTTGTGCTACTTATTTCATCCTTCGTGCTGATGGGTATATTTCCCCCAAAAGTTGAATTTTTTCCTGAAAATCAACCCCTTCAAATTTTTACATACATCGAATATCCCGAGGGTACTGCCATTGAAAAAACCAATGCGATCACTCGAAAAATTGAAAAAGATATTTTTAAGATTATCAATCAGGAAAAATACCGCAACGGAGATTTCAACTATTTGGTAGAGGACGCTGTAGCACAAGTTGGAGCAGGAGCAGGAAACCCAGAGATCGATGGTGGCGTAACCAACGAGATGCCCCATAAAGCCAAAATTTATCTGACCATGCGGGAGTTTAAATACAGAAATGAATTGTCCAGTGAAAACTTGAGGAGTGAAATACAACAACACCTCAGTGGCAAATATCCGGGCGTTTTTATTTCTGTAGAGAAAGATGCTAAAGGACCAGCTGTCGGTTACCCTGTAAATATTGAAATATCAGGTAGAGACTATCGAAAGTTAATCAAAACAGCTCAGGAAATGAAAGATTTCCTGAACACAGAAAACATCCCAGGGGTTGAAGAACTCAAAATAGATGTCAATAAAAACAAACCCGAAACAAAGTTGATTGTGGATCGGAAAAAAGCAGGAGAGTTGGGGATTTCAGTTGGTATGATTGGTTCTCAGCTCAGGAATTCTCTCTTTGGTGCCAAGGCCGGTATCTACAAAAAAGATGGCGAAGATTATGAAATCAACGTCCGATTTCAAGAACAATATCGGTATGACAACAATGCCCTGTTCAACCAAAAAGTGACCTTTAGAGATCAATCCTCAGGGAAGATCAAGGAGATTCCTATTGCTGCTTTGGTAAAAACCGAAAATGCCTCTTCCTACAGTGCCATCAAACACAGAAAATCCATAAGACTGGTAACCCTTTACTCCGACGTACTGGCGGGATACAATGCCAACGAGGTTGTCAACAACGTAAAAGCTGCATTGTCCAACTACCCCATGGACATTGATACCAGCTTTAAATTCACCGGAGAAATAGAAGAGCAGGAAAAAAACATGAACTTTTTATCCAATGCCCTTTTGGCCGCATTAGGGCTCATCATGCTATTGCTCGTTTTCCAATTCAATTCCATTTCAAAGCCGATCATCATTTTGATCTCGATATTCCTGAGCTTTACTGGTGTATTTTTGGGAATTACACTTTTCCAAATGCCATTTGTAATCCTCATGACGATGATGGGCATCATCTCCCTGTCTGGAATTGTAGTGAACAACGGAGTTGTTTTGCTGGATTACACCCAGTTGTTAATCGACCGAAAAAAGAAAGATATGGAATTGTCAAAGCAAGAAATGCTTCCCAACGACCTGACCATAGATGCCATTATAGAAGGGGGAAGCGCAAGATTACGACCCGTGATCCTTACCGCCATTACCACCATTTTGGGATTGATTCCATTGGCCATTGGGTTGAATATTGATTTCTTTTCATTGTTTAATGAGTGGGATCCTAATATTTACATCGGAGGGGACAATGTGATTTTTTGGGGACCATTGGCTAAAACGGTCATCTTTGGATTATCATTTGCTACTTTTCTCACCTTGATCATTGTTCCGGCTACTTTTTTAATTACCTATCAAATAAAGTTAAAATGGCGGCAGCTATTTAAAAAATAATTTTGGGCGTGGCAAAAGCTTCTTGTTACCTTTGTAATCAATTTCTATAAAATGTTAAGATCCCATCATTGTGGCGCACTGAATGAAAGTCATTCTCAAACGGAAGTAACCTTGGCAGGTTGGGTACAAAAAGTTCGGAACAAAGGTTTTATTGTTTGGACAGATTTAAGAGACCGATATGGGATCACCCAATTGGTTTTTGATGAGGATCGCTCCCCTGCTGAAGTATATAAAAAATCTTTGACTTTGGGACGCGAAGATGTGATCCAAATCATGGGAATGGTAATAGAGAGGGAATCAAAAAATCCAAATATGCCCACTGGGGGTATCGAAATATTGGTGCGAGAACTCACAGTACTCAACGCAGCAAAAACTCCGCCGTTTACAATCGAAAATCAGACCGATGGTGGAGATGAATTGAGAATGCAGTACCGCTATTTAGACCTGCGGCGCACCCCTGTTCGCGAAAACCTGATCTTCAGGCATAAAGTTACCTTGGCCATTAGAAATTTTTTGTCACAGGCCGATTTTATAGATGTTGAAACCCCCTATTTAATCAAATCCACGCCCGAAGGAGCAAGAGATTTTGTTGTCCCTTCCAGAATGAACAACGGTCAGTTCTATGCCCTCCCCCAATCACCACAGACTTTTAAACAATTGCTGATGGTCGCGGGTTTTGACAAATATTTTCAAATTGTAAAATGTTTTCGCGATGAAGACCTCAGGGCAGACCGCCAGCCCGAGTTTACACAAATCGATTGCGAAATGACTTTTGTGGATCAAGAAGATGTTCTCCAACAGTTCGAAAACTTAATCAAGCACCTTTTAAAAGAAATAAAAGGGATACAACACGGAGACTTTCCGAGAATGACCTATGACGAAGCTCTACAGAAGTATGGCAATGACAAACCCGATATCCGATTTGGTATGAACTTCGGTGAACTGAACGCTTTTGCGCAAAACAAGGGTTTTAATATTTTTGACAGCCAAGCTCTGGTAGTGGGTATCGCCGTAAAAGGAGGCGCCTCGTTGACCCGAAAAGAAATTGACCGATGGATTGACTGGGTAAAACGACCTCAAGTGGGAGCCAAAGGATTGGTTTGGGTAAAATACAATAAAGACGGTACTTTTAAATCCTCCGTAAATAAGTTTTTTAATGCCGAAGACTTCGCCCAGTGGGCTGAAGCCACTGGCGCTAAACCTGGAGATTTAATTTTTGTAATGGCAGGTAAAACCCACGAAACACGCGTACAACTCAGTGCCCTTCGTATGGAAATTGCCACGCTAATGGGCCTCAGAAAACCAGACGAATTTGCCGCCTTATGGGTTACCGATTTCCCCCTTTTGGAGTGGGAGGAGGAAACACAGCGCTATCACGCCATGCACCACCCCTTCACTGCCCCTAAAAAAGAGCAATTTAAACTCCTGGATAAAAATCCTGAAAAAGTAATGGCCAACGCCTACGACTTGGTTTTGAATGGTAATGAAATCGGAGGAGGTTCAATAAGAATTCACGACACTGAACTTCAAGAAAAAATATTCACACTACTTGGATTCACCAAAGAAGATGCCCGCAAACAATTTGGTTTTTTGATCGACGCCTTCCAATACGGTGCACCCCCCCATGGAGGTATTGCTTTGGGACTCGATCGTTTGGTCGCCATCCTCGGGGGTAGCGAAACCATTAGGGACTTTATCGCCTTTCCCAAAAACAACAATGGAAGGGATGTAATGATCGATGCTCCTGCAGCTTTAGAGGAGGAACAACTCCATGAATTATTCCTCAAATCCATCCCTAAAGACCCTTCATAAAAGAAAATTCTTACACGACATAGCAATTATTTGATGAAATATTTTTTGAGCATATTATTTTTTCTGATTTTGATAAGTTTACTGATAGGGCTTTATGTAAACCAAACGGGAAATACTTTATTGGGAAACAAAATCATTGGATATACTGTATTAACAGCGGCTTTCGTATTTATGCCCCTTTTTTTAGCCCATCGATGGAAGGGAAAAAAATTAAAAGATTACACCCTTTCAGAAGAAAATATGGACAAACTTAAAAATCTAAATCAAAAAAAATGATCTAAGTACACATACCCGACTAATAAAGTGTAACTTGCGTGAAATTTTTTAAATCATTATATGACTGGTACAGTTAAATTCTTTAATGGATCCAAAGGTTATGGGTTCATTACCAATGACGAGACTTCTGAGGATGTTTTCGTTCACGTTTCTGCCCTTGATGGGCTAACACTCCAAGAGGGTGATAAAGTTGAATATGTAGAAGAAGAAGGTAA
>PBCE01000020.1 GCA_002716845.1 Flavobacteriaceae bacterium
ATGTATTTGATGACGGCCCTACAGAAACAGGCCTGCGATATTGTGTTAATTCCGCCAGTATAGATTTTAAAAAAAGCCCGTCCAAACAATAAGCTAAAATTAGCCTGCAGTTTCTTAAATTTGTATGGAATTTAAACTATAATCCTCATGATTGAATATGATGTAATTGTAATTGGAAGTGGCCCAGGGGGCTATGTGACTGCAATAAGAGCCTCTCAACTCGGATTAAAAACTGCCGTAGTAGAAAAGGAAAGTTTGGGAGGAGTATGCCTTAACTGGGGATGTATTCCGACCAAGGCCCTACTAAAATCTGCTCAGGTTTTTAATTACCTAAAGCATGTCGAAGACTATGGACTAAAAGTTCAGGAATACGATAAAGATTTTGATGCGGTAGTCAACCGCAGCAGAAATGTGGCGGCTGGAATGAGTAAGGGGGTCCAGTTTTTGATGAAAAAAAACAAAATTGACGTCATAGAAGGGCACGGTAAACTATTGGCAGGAAAAAAAATCAGTATTACCCATGAGAAGAAAACTGAAGAGTACAAAGCCCAACATATCATTATCGCTACAGGTGCGAGATCAAAAGAGCTTCCAAATTTACCCCAAGACGGACAAAAAGTAATTGGATATCGGAAGGCCATGACCTTGGAAAAACAACCAAAAAAACTCATAGTGGTTGGTTCTGGAGCAATTGGAATTGAATTTGCCTATTTCTACAATGCTATGGGTACAGAGGTTACGATCGTAGAATATTTAGACAAGATAGCACCTGTCGAAGATGACGAAATATCAAAACAATTAGAAAAGAGTTTTAAGAAAAGTGGTATTCATATAATGACTGGAGCTGAAGTAGCCTCAGTTGACACCAAAGGGAAAGGAGTCAAAGCAACCGTTAAGACAGCAAAAGGAGAAGAGGTCCTTGAGGCGGACGTAGTTCTCTCTGCGGTAGGAATAAAGTCCAATATCGAAAATCTGGGATTAGAGGAAGTGGGAATTGCGATTGATAAAGATAAAATTATGGTGAACGATTTCTATCAAACCAATCTACCGGGGTATTATGCAATTGGAGATGTAACCTCGGGACAAGCCCTTGCACATGTGGCTTCTGCAGAGGGTATTTTGTGTGTAGAAAAAATAGTTGGCCACCATGTTGAGCCTTTGGATTACGGAAATATCCCTGGTTGTACCTATTGTTCTCCCGAAGTAGCTTCGGTGGGGCTTACGGAAACTCAAGCAAGAGAAAAAGGTATAGACATAAAAGTGGGTAAGTTCCCTTTTTCTGCTTCTGGAAAAGCGCAAGCCGGTGGCACTCCAGAAGGTTTTGTAAAAGTAATTTTTGACGCTAAGTATGGAGAATGGTTGGGATGCCATATGATTGGTGTCGGGGTCACCGATATGATTGCAGAGGCAGTTTTGGGTAGAAAGTTAGAAACTACAGGACATGAGGTCCTAAAAACGGTTCACCCCCATCCGACAATGAGCGAAGCCGTAATGGAAGCAGTGGCAGATGCTTACGACGAAGTCATTCACCTTTAATTTTTAAAAGAGACTCTACTCCAAGGCGATAGCTGTCCAATCCAAAACCTACGATAATTCCTTTTACCACAGAGGATAGATAGGACTTATGCCTAAAATCTTCCCTGGAGAACGTATTGGAAATGTGTATTTCTACTACAGGGGCGTCAATGGCTTTAATGGCATCTCCGATGCCAACAGAGGTGTGGGTGTAGGCAGCTGCATTGACTAGTATACCGTCACAGGAAAAACCCTCTTTCTGAATAGTATCAATCAAAACCCCCTCGATATTAGACTGAAAATAGTCAAATTCAACATCAGGAAAACTTATTTTTAAGCCTTCAAAATACTCATCAAAGGTTTTGTCACCATATATTCCCGGTTCCCGCGTACCCAAAAGATTTAAGTTGGGGCCATTGATAATTACTATTTTCATTTTTAAAAATTTATCAAAATTAACCATTATTTATAACTGGAGAGGAATTTCTTTTGATCACCCGTACTAATACAAATATTTTTTATGTTCCTTGTGGAAAAAAAGATTTCGTCTATATCCTTTTACTATAATATTGTAATTTAATATGGATAGGAAAACCACCCTTATAAATTTAAAACTCCCTATGCTAATAAATACTTAATTTTATATGGATTTGGAATGGAAAAACGTAATTAGTGACTACGAGTTCTACCTAAAAATTGAAAGGGGACTGTCTGAAAATACTGTAAAAAATTACAGTTTAGACATCGAAGCGTTGACCAAGTTTATCGTTGAAAATAATATTGAGGAGAGGCCCGCTAATTGCTCCAAATCCACATTGCAAGAATTTATATATAAATTTTCAAAGGTTGTGAATTCTCGAAGCCAAGCGAGGAGAATCTCTGCCCTTAAAAGTTTTTTTAATTTTTTGATTTTTGAAAAAATAAGAAATGATTCTCCCGCGGATTTAATCGAGAGTCCCAAACTTGTAAGAAAACTCCCCGTTACACTGCATCTATCAGAAATTGAGAAGATTCTTGACGCAATTGAATTAAACAAAAGTAATGGTCACAGAAACAGGGCTATCATTGAAACACTCTACGGAAGTGGATTGCGGGTCAGTGAATTGGTAAACCTCACTCTATCCAATCTTTTCGTAAAGGAAAATATTATCCGGGTGATCGGAAAAGGAAATAAAGAAAGGTTGGTACCGTTAGGTAGCTATTCAAAAAAATATATATTAATTTACAATGAAGAAATTAGGGTTTTGAAAAACATAAAACCAGAAGATAAGGATGTGCTGTTTTTAAACAGAAACGGAGGGAAAATAACGCGGGCAATGATTTTTACAATCATAAAGGACGCCGTGAGGAGTGCTGGAATTTCAAAAAACATTAGTCCCCATACATTCAGACATTCTTTTGCCACGCATTTGCTGGAAAATGGTGCAGATTTGAGAACCATTCAGTTGATGATGGGGCATGAGAGTATCACCACCACAGAAATATATACCCATTTAGACAATCAACACCTCAAAAAGGTGATGCACAAATTTCATCCAAGAAATAAATAAAAGTAACTACTTTATAAGTAATCTAAATCCCTCACCGTGGATGTTAAGAATTTCGACATCAATATCTGACTTTAGGTATTTTCTAAGTTTGGCAATATACACATCCATACTTCTGGAAGTAAAGTAATTGTCATCCCTCCAAATCTTGTTCAGAGCTATTTCTCGTGGCATAAGGTCGTTAACATGAATCACCAGCAATCTCAACAATTGATTTTCTTTCGGGGATAACTTTATTGATTCCTCTTCAAAACTGAGGAAGCGTAGTTTTGAATTAAAATGAAATTTTCCAATTTCAAATTCAAACACATCTGTGTCGGGAAAATTAGCTAAATTCTTTCGGTTTAAAATGGCCTTGATCTTGGCAAGCAATACCTCGGAGTCAAAAGGTTTGGCGAGATAATCGTCCGCGCCTATTTTGAAACCTTTGAGGACATCCTCTTTCAAGTTTTTTGCAGAAAGAAAAATTATTGGGATGTTTTCGTTTTTTTCCCTAATCTCTTTTCCTAATGTAAAACCGTCTTTAAAAGGCATCATCACGTCTAAAATACAGAGGTCGAAATTTTCATTTTGAAATTTTTCCATTCCCTCAATTCCGTTCTTTGCCAAAACTACTTGGTAGTCGTTTAGAATTAAATAATCTTTCAGAATGTTTCCGAAATTGAAGTCATCCTCTACTATTAAAATTTTCTTTTGTTCAGCATTCATAGGTTAATAAGTTTTAAGATTATATCAGAGCAATGGGAGAGAAACTACAAAGGAGGTTCCTTCCCCAAGTTTACTATTGAGTTGAATGTCACCATTGTGCAATTCCACTATTTTTTTTACATAAGAAAGTCCTAAACCGTGGCCTTTTACGTTGTGAATATTTCCGCTTTGTTCTCTAAAAAATTTTTCAAAAATATGTTTTTGTGTACTGAGGTTCATCCCTATTCCCTCGTCCCTGATGGTCAAGAAAATTTGCTTCTCATTGTTCGAAGTACTAATGGTGATTTTTGGCGCTTCAGTAGAGTATTTAATAGCGTTGTCCATAATATTTACGATCAAGTTTGTAAAATGATTCATGTCCCCTCTAAATTGCGTCACCTTTGCATTGAGTTGGGTAATAATTTTCCCCTGCTGATTGCTGATGATCAGATCCACGTGACGTATGGCATCCTCAATGGTGTCGTGGAGATTGATATTGGACAACTCTAATGGAACAGAACTCTTTTCCAATCTTGAAATCATCAATACATTTTCAACCTGTGAGAGCATTCTTTGGTTCTCTTCTCTGATCATTTTGATATATCGAGAAAGTCCATCAATTGATTGCTGAGATTTGGGATTCGAGATAGCATCCAAGGCAAGATTTATTGTAGCAATGGGTGTTTTAAACTCGTGGGACATATTATTGATAAAATCTGATTTCATTTCGGACACTTTCTTTTGTCTGATGATTTGGTATATAGCGGTAGCAGAAACAATGATTATAAATAGTGTGAGAAATATGGACAAGCCAGCAACGCTAATGATAGAGGAAAAAACATATTGATCACGATCGGGAAAGGTAACCACCAATTTGTATGGCGTCTGTCCGTTCTCTTGGGGAAAGATAGGTGTTTCATACTTTGAACCCATTTGCTTTTCTATATAGTCATTTGATTTAACCTTGGTGGCAAGCCCATTGTTATAAATTCCAAATTCATAGGACGTTAAAATATTCCTGGTTTTAAACTCTTGATCCAAAAGAAAGTTTAATTCATCTGATCGAATACGTTTGTGGACCGGTATAGTAGAGGAGTAGTCCATATAAGCCGAGCGGAATATCTCCTGATCAAAAACACTCATCCTTTCCACCGATTTCAACTTGGATATTGAGGTAGCTACCCTGTTTTCACGATTAAAAATCTTATCCTTACTGAGAATTGTAGTGGTTTTAACTTTTTTGTATTCCTTTATTTCATCGCCCCCCAATTGGGGATTAATATCAGAAAGATTAATGTTATAATCCTCCTCAAGGATGCCAAAAGCATAAAAAGAGCTGAGGTTAGAAGAAATATCTTCTTCGTTGTCCACAAACAAAAATATATCCGTAAAGTTGGATTCACTCGGTGTTCCAATTGAGTCTATAAGTTGTTGATAAGCAGATATGTAGTCAGAAATCTCGAGCTCCCTAACTTTTACAGAAACTGTTTTAAGGGATTGACTCACAGCAAGTGAAAATTCTTCCTCTTTATTTTCCCATGCAGAGGTAATCCAATATACCTGAACCATTATAACAGCCACCAGAGATATGAACATTAAGCTTACTAATAAGATAAAAAAGTCCTTTTTCAAGCCCTCAATAAGTTATTTATACAAATTTCATCAAAATAGATATGACAAATACCTAAGGTATTGTTTATAATTAAAATTAGTACTTATGCAATAGATCTTTATGTATTTCATCTATTTTTTTTAACGTTTCGTCCCAATCAATATTGTTAATAACATAGTCTGCCATTGGAATTTTATCCTCATCGTACGATTGATGTGCTACCCTTTTTTTTACGCTTGACGAATCTGTATGGTCTCTTTCAATTACCCGGGCTATACGAACAGACTCAGGAGCTGTTACCAATACTACAGTATCGCAGTGCTCATTTCCACCTGTCTCAAATAAAATCGCCGCTTCCTTGATGACATAAGGTGCATTTTGACGGGAAAGGAAAAGGGTAAAATCATCTCGAACTGCAGGGTGAATCAAAGCATTTAATCGTTCTAATTTGGACTTATTTTCAAAAACTAATTTTGCCAACTTCTCACGATCTAATTCATTGTCCTGGTATATATCAGCTCCGAAGATTGCTATCATCTCTTTCTTCAATGCTTTACTTTCATGCATCAACCTTTTGGCGTTTATATCGGCATTATAAACAGGAATACCTTTTTTTGAAAAAATCTTCAAGATCGATGACTTTCCGCTTCCTATGCCACCTGTGAGTCCTACAATTTTCATTTTCTGATTAAATAATCCACCTGCTCTGGCTTCCATCGGATGTTTTGAACTCCAGATGGATGATTTTCTAAAAAAATTTTTAAGCTGTTATCGCTGTTCTTTTTTGTATCTATGAAATCACAGTAAAACTTAAAATCAGTTGATTGTATTTCCACTGCCCTGTCTAAAGGAACCAAATAGCTTACCTCTAGGGACTGGGGAAATAGTTTCATGGCCAAGCTATCGGGAAGATTTTTGATATTGATAAATGACACCATAGAACGTTCGGTAAATCGATTGACCTTGGCCTCGATTAAAACACTTTCTTGCTCAAATTTAATATCATTAACACCTACCAATTTCAAATTTTCATAAATATCATTATCAATATTGACTTTAGAAAATCGCTCAATCATCAAACCTTTCAAAGTGTCGACTTTCGCGTCTGGGCCGATCACCCAAAGACTGTCGGGTTTAATTAACCAATCTCCTGAACGGTTATACCCAGCCCTGTAACTTGGTTCTTCAGGCGATAAAACCGCTATTCTTTTACGTTTCAATTTATTGAAAGAAAGATTGATCTGTGGAGGCGAAATCAAGTTTAAACTGGCACTTTGATAAAGCTGTTGCTCTAGTTGGAACTTTTGATTCAGAAGATTTACCTGAACAGCTTCTTTTAAAAAATGAGTATCGGCCAAGGAAACGTCAATTTGGCTTTTAAAAAAATTATAGATCAAAAGTTCAAAACCACTGGCAGTGATATCTGCAATAAGCCCAACAGGTGGATCGTTATTTAGAACAACCGTTGATGGAATATCTACAAACCGGACTTTGAGACTTACTTGGGAGCGGTAAGGGTTAGAAAGTTTTGTGATGATCCAGAATAAAAAAGAGAGTGCAAAGAAAAAGGAGAAGAATCGCAATCTCTTTTTTTTAAAAAATTTAAAATATTCAGAATTGAAATGCATTATTGATTATTCATTGTCGGTCATCTCCAAAAGCTAGTTAATCCTTTTGCAAGGCATCTATGATTTCTTGACTGACACCTACGTTTGAAAAACCTCCATCGTGATATAGATTTTGAAGGGTAACCTTTTTGCAGTAATCAGAAAACATCATCACAGTGTAATCTGCACAATCCTCAGCCGTAGCATTTCCCAAAGGAGACGTTTTTTCTGCATAATTTAAAAAACCATCTAATCCTTTGACACCCTTGCCAGCGGTGGTGAGTGTTGGAGACTGAGATATGGTGTTTACCCTAACCTTTTTATCTTTTCCAAAGTAGTAACCAAAACTACGGGCAATTGACTCCAAATACGCTTTATTGTCCGCCATATCATTATAATTTGGAAATGTTCGTTGAGCAGCCACATATGAAAGCGCAACAATACTACCCCAGGGATTCATAGCGTCTTTTTGGTAAAGGGTCTGAAGGAGCTTATGAAAGGAAACCGCTGAAACATTCCAACCCTTGGTCATCCAGTCGTGGTTTAAATCCGTATAGTGTTTTCCCTTTCTCACATTGACAGACATACCAATGGAATGTAAAACAAAATCCAACTTACCGCCCAGATGTGATACAGACTGATCTACTAACTCTTCTAAATCTGCTACATTGGTAGCATCTGCTGGGATAACATTACTGTCCGTTGCTGTAGCCAAATCATTTATAGCTCCCATGCGCATGGCAACAGGTGCGTTGGTCAAAACAAATTTACCTCCAGCTTTTTTAATCGCTTCTGCAGTTTTCCATGCAATTGACTGATCGTCCAGTGCGCCAAATATGATTCCTTTTTTTCCTTCTAAAATTTTATGGGACATAATTTTATGTTTTTTAATTGATTTAAATATAAGCTTAATTGAGCAAATGTCTCGCATGATCCATCGCTGTCTGTGTCAACTGTTCTCCCGATAGCATTTGGGCCAACTCCTTAATTCTTTCCTCACGATTCAACTCTTTTAGCTTTGTAATGGTCTTATTACCAATTACTTCTTTGTAAACTTTAAAATGTTGTTTTCCTTTGGCGGCAACTTGGGGTAGGTGGGTTATGGTGAATACTTGCATGTTTTCGGACATGTCAGACATAATACTCCCCACTTCATTGGATATTACTCCGGAGACACCAGTATCAATTTCATCGAATACAATTGTGGGCAGTTGATGGAATTGGGATAAAATGGCCTTAATCGATAGCATGGTTCGAGACATTTCTCCCCCAGAGACGACTTTTTTTAAGGGTTTAAATTCAGAACCTAAATTGGCAGAAAAAAGAAAGTTTATTTGTTCTTTTCCATTCGCTAAAAACACCTCAGAAGGGGCTAAATCGACCTTAAATCTGGTGTTCTCCATGCCCATTTTTGATACAATTAATTCCATTTGTTTGCACAGTTTTGAAGATGCTTTTTTTCGGTTATCGTGTAATTCTTGTGCCAAACCATTAAGTGTTTTATTGGCAACTGACAGTCGGTCATTTATTTTAGCAATCGTTTGATCAATATCTTGTGATTCCGCTAATTCTCTTTCAAGCTTATCTTTGATTTTAATTAAATCATCAACCGTATCGACACCGTGTTTTTGAAATAGGGCTAGAATTCTATTCCACTGGGCCATGAGGATTTCCAAACGCTGGGGGTTACTCTCAAGTGACTCTTGCTCTGAAAACAATTCCTCTAATACATCCTTCAATTCAATCAAAAGGCTATTTATTCTTTCATAAAAGACATTTAGTTTTTTTGACTGATTGGCAGCGTCATTAAGGACGGTTTTTAAAGCAGACAGTTGGGTGAGTAAACCCATTTGTTCCTCTTCCACCAATTGGATACTCTGAGACAGATATGCTTGTAAGGACGATACATTGGACAATTGTTCAATTTCCTCCTCCAATGCTTTCATCATACTGGGTGTCAAAGCAACAACCACCAACTCATCATATAAAAATTGATTGTAATCATTAATCTTAGCTGCATCCTCGCGAAGTGCCTTTAAACGGTTTAATTCTGCCAGGGTTTCCTGGTAATATTGTAGTTGTTCTTTGTACTTAACCAAAATATTGCTGTTGCCTGCCAGGGCATCCAAAACCAAGAATTGATATTCATTCCTGAATAAAGACTGATTTTCTAATTGAGAATGAATGTCTATGAGTTCCGCACTCAAACGTCCAACAACATCCAAGGTAACTGGAGTGTCATTTATAAATGCACGGGACTTTCCACTGGGTATAATTTCTCTTCTCAAGATGGTTTCCTCCTCATAGTCAAGTTCCAGTTCCTCAAAAAAATGTTTTAGGTTATAGTTATTGATCAAGAAGCTTGCCTCTACAATACATTTTTTATTATTGTCTTTAAGAGTACTTAAATCCGCACGTTTTCCCAATACCAATGCCAGCCCCCCCATAAGAATTGATTTACCTGCACCCGTTTCTCCGGTAATACAAGTCATTCCTTTATCAAAGGAAATGTCTAAATACTCTATAAGTGCGTAATTGATAATCTTAAGACTAGTAATCAAAGCTGGAATTTAAAAGGTTAAAGCCCAAAGATAATTGAGAAAAAAAATAATTTCAAAGATTGAAACTATTTAATTTGTTTCCATTGCGGCTGATAAAAGGGTGCTATTTTCTGTAACATCTTTGAGGTTCTATCAAAATCAACCTCCGGACCATCAGAAAACAGACTAACAATTTCAGCTGATTTGGCATCAAAAAACATTTGCAGCAGCATTGCGTTGGGACGTCGGTTGTATAAATTTTCAAGTAATAGCAAAGATTCAATTACCGAATTTTTTGCTTTTTCAGGCGCTTGCGTCATTAAGTCCAGTCCTTTGCGATGGTAAGTGTACATTGTTTGCCTGTATTCACGAAAAGTATTTGATCTGAGGGTATCAATGAGCCAAAAGCGATTCCTGTTACCATCATTTTGTTTCCATCCAGTTGCACCACTTTGCTCTGATAGGTTGACAATTCTTTGGGATTGCTCAAAAAAAAGATCGCCCCCTTTGAACTGGAGACTGTCGGCATTGAGTCCCAGTATGATAAATGCGTAAAAACTTATCAAGGAAGTTAAATTGGTATCAAATGTTGCTGGGCTGTAAAAAAGAGGCTGAAATTCTTGGTAGGTAAAGCTGATGTCCTTGTCTAAAAAATTAATCATGGGACTATTGTAATTGGAATCAAAAATTGTTCTTTGGGATTGTACTTGAAGCGTCCCCTCAAATTTTGAATCGCTGTAGCCAGTGAGGTTTAACACAAAACTACAAGTGATTTTTTCCTGTGAAAAAAAATATTGATCTGTCCACGATTGGGAATTAACAAACTCATTGAGCGAGCGTTCTAATGTTTCAAAAATTTGTTGATTGGTTTGATTTACCAAGTCTGCATTGACAACAAATTGAGCGTTAAGTTCCTGCGCTTTAATCGGCAACAAAGAAAATAGTGATAATAAAGACAATAGTGTTTTAGGCATGATGAGTGAGGATTTGGGATAATATGTCTTTGGCAACTTCAGCCTTAGGCTTTAACTCGAATGAAATTGACTTTTCATTTTTGTGAATTAGAGTAATTTTGTTGTGATCCGATGAAAAGCCAGCACCCTCGTCGTTTAATGAATTCAAGATAATACCATCTAAATTCTTTAATCTCATTTTTTTAAGTGCATTTTCATGCTCGTCGTGGGTTTCGAGTGCGAAGCCTAGTAGGTACTGATTTTCTCTCTTTTTGCTCCCCATCTCCGCTAAAATATCTTTAGTCGGTGCTAATATTATAGATTGCATCAACTGATCTTTTTTTATTTTTTGAGATTCAATTTTATGAGGTTTAAAATCTGCAACAGCGGCAGCGGCAATTGCAATGTCAACATCCTTAAAAAAATTGATTGCGCAATCGTACATCTCTTGAGCAGTGGTTACATTATGCCTATCTATATCAGCACTGGCAATAAGCGCTGTAGGACCAGAAATGAGAATGACCTCTGCCCCCATTTGAAGTGCCTCCTCTGCAAGTGCAAATCCCATTTTACCACTGGAGTGATTTCCGATAAACCTTACAGGATCAATCGGCTCGAAGGTAGGGCCAGCAGTGATCAAAATCTTTTTTCCAAAAAGTGGCTGTTGTGCTTTGATGTCTTCGATTAAATAACTTTCAATTTCCTCTGGTTCCAGCATCCTTCCTTTGCCCTGCAACCCACTGGCCAAAAACCCCTCTCCAACGGGAAGTACTTTTTTGCCTATTTTTTTTAATTGTTCAATGTTTTGCTGATTAGCAGGGTGTGCATACATATCCAAATCCATTGAAGGAGCAATATAAACTGGGCAAGTGGAGGACAAATAAGTAGCTATAAGCAGGTTATTGCACTTGGCATGAACCATTGCAGAAAGCGTGTTTGAAGTGGCTGGAGCGATCAAAAAAATGTCAGCCCACTTACCTAAGGCCACATGATCGTTCCAAATCGGATTGTCATGTGATTCTTCAGTAAAAGCGTCGTAAACTGGATGATTAGAAACAGTGGATAAGGTGAGAGGGGTAACAAAGTCTTTGGCAGCAGGCGTCATGATTACCTTAACTTCAGCTCCAGAAGAAATTAAAGATCTTACAATCTGTGGGGATTTATAAGCGGCGATACCACCGGAGATACCCAGGAGGATTTTTTTTCCGCTTAAAACGCTCATCTTTTAGGGGTTAGTATCTTCTGTATTTCTGTGATAAATTCTATCATTCAACCATTCCTCAATGGCAATGGCATGTGGTTTTGGTAAGCGCTCATAGAATCTGGAAACTTCAATCTGCTCCTTGTTTTCAAAAATTTCCTCTAAGCTATCATTGTGGGTGGCAAATTCATCTAATTTTTCGTGCAATTCCTTGCGGATGTCTAAATTGATCTGATTTGATCTTTTCGAAATTATTGATAATGCCTCGTATATATTTTCAGTAGGAGTCTCTATGCTATCTCTGTTATAAGTAGAAGTGGATGAAGGAGCATTTGAACTACGGTATTTTGTCATGAGATTTTATTTTTAATTTATAAAGGTATTGATTTCTTTTTCCACATTCTCCATTTTTTTTGTGAGGTCTTCTTCGAACAATGTTTCTGGGTAATACCTAACGATGTTGTTGTGGAAGTTTTTAAGGTCGTTTAACCTTTGAAGTTTTTTGGATTCAATGCTGTTAATTGCGATTTCGTAATAGGAAAGGAACTTGTAATACAATGCTTCCTCTCTAAATTTTGAGCCCACAAATTCTCCAATAAAATTATCCATCGAATTGATGGCCGCCTTGTAATCAAATATAGTATAATATTGTTTGGCGACTTCAAATTCCTTCTTTTCAATTTTATTTTGAAGCTCCTTGATTAGCTGATTGCATTCGTCAGAATATTCAGAATTCGGATAGTTATTCATAAATATTTGAATTTTTTCAATGGCGGTAACGGTCTCCTCCTGGTCCAAACTGAAGGCAGGAGACATCATGTAATGGGACTTGGCCGCCAAAAAACTCGCTTCTTCTATTTTTTGTGATTTTGGAAATGATTTGATAAAGCTCTCAAACTGATAAGAGGCTAAATAATAATTTTTTGTCTGAAAATAGGAATCCGCAAAGAAAAATACTAAACGTTCTGCTTGAGGTTTTCCTCTAAAGGAGGGAACCAATTGCTCCAACAGTCTGTTGGCCCTTCTGTATTCTCCATTGTTATAATATTCCTCCGCAGCCTTGTACTTTTCGTTCATGTCGTCATTGTTGAGCATTTTTTGATACTCATTGCATGACAAAGTGAGCGCGTACAAACCAATTAGAAAAAAGAAATACCCAAAATATCGAGCCATTGCGTGAAATTAATAAATAATTTGAAAAGTTTGGTTACTAATTTAAGTTATAAAACCCTGAAATTCAATTGAGACCCTAATACTTACTGACGCATCACCTGCTCCAACGCCTCTTTAAGTTTTGAGGTCAAGGAGGGAGAGGCCTTAACAAGTGGAAGCCTTAAATTGTTCTCACATATTCCAATGACCTCCATCAAAACTTTAATCCCTGTAGGGTTGCCTTCTTCATAAATCAAACGTATTAATTTGAGAATTCTATATTGGATGTCGTATGCAGCATCCACCTCTTTCTGAAGACCTTTGTGAATAATGTTGGAATAATGGTTTGGGATTGCATTCCCTATCACAGAAATAACCCCTTTGGCTCCAGCGAGTATCATGGATAGCGACATCTCATCATCGCCCGACAAAACAGAGAAGTTTTTAGGACAAATATTGATTAAGGTCTGCGCTTGTTGAAAATCTCCTGCAGCTTCTTTAACCGCTACTACATTATCAAAGTTTTGGGCCAGGCGCAATACCGTTTCTGGACTTATATTTACGCCAGTCCTAGAAGGAACATTATATAAAATTACTGGCAGCGGACTTCGACCTGCAACTGCTTTAAAGTGTTGATAAAGTCCCTCTTGGTTGGGTTTGTTGTAATAGGGTGCAACGGAAAGTACTGCCGCAAACAGTTTTAAATCAAACCAATCAAACATCTCCAATAGCTCTTGGGTATAGTTTCCTCCCAGACCCAAAACCAGTGGCAAACGACCAGCATTTGCTCCTATTACTTTATCAACCAAATTTATCTTTTCATCTTTGGACAGTGTTGCTGCCTCCGATGTGGTGCCCATCAAAACGAGATAATCCACACCACCTGAAACCAGGTGATCGATGAGTCCCGGAATGGTTTCATAATCCACATCCCCACCTTCATTAAAAGGGGTGATAATGGCAACACCATGTCCTTGAATTTCTTTCATTTTTTTTCCTTAAAAAATATTTTTAAATATTTTAAGCATTCCGATATAAAAACATCAATTTCTTTTGGGTCAACATCAATAATCAGATCGTTTAATGTATGGTCCACTGTTTTTAATCCAATGCTTATTTGATGGTTTGTTTTTGCGCTAACGTAGTTTAAGTTAATGTTATTTTTATCGAAATAATTAATCAATACATCTGTCTTTCTCGAACAAAATTCGTTTAAAAAATTGTTCATAACCCCCCATTTTGTAATGTCTTTTCCGGTATACTTAAGGGTAGCATTGGTTGACTCTTGCTTGGAGTCAGATTTGCAATAAGTTAAAACCCTTATGTTTGATTTGGGTATGTTTAACGCTTTTCCCATTTTATTAAAATGACTTATATCTACAGCCATTCGGTGATCAAGAATTATCGATACAGTCCTCAATACCTTTGAATCACTTCTTTTTTTCGATAGGGCATTACTTTTAATGGCTTTTTTGTACAAACCAGTTAAGAGCAGTTGTTTTAACCAACTCATATTAATCAAAATTAAAAATTAACCAATCCTGAAATTTAAAAATATTCTTTATTTCAATTTATACTTTAAAATGTTACAAATAAAACAAATCGGTACCATCAAATGTTCACCAATTCAAAAAATGATGCCTCATCAATAACTGGAATATTATATTTTTCTGCTTTAATCCTTTTACTGGGCCCCATCCCCTTACCGGCTACTAAGTAATTTGTTTTAGCAGAGACAGCACCCATTACTGTCCCACCCAAATATTCAATCTTCTCCTTCAGTTCCTCCCTTGAAATATTTTCAAAAACACCAGATATTACAAATTTCTTGTCCTTTAGAATATCTGATGAAAAAGAGCTAATTTCATTATGGAATTGAACTCCACTTTTTTTTAATCTGTTGATTAAATCAATATTGGATGGAGCAACGAAATACTCATTTAAACTGTCCGCAATTCTATCGCCAATTTCATCTACCTCAATCAATTGCTCGCGCGAAGCTTCTGAGAGTAAATCAATAGTAGGGAAAGCATTGACCAATTTTTTTGCTACGGTTTCCCCTACATATCTGATGCCCATACCAAATAAAACTTTTGAAAAGGGTTTCTTTTTAGAAGCCTCAACCCCTTCGATGAGGTTGTCTACAGATTTTTCAGCTAGACGGTCCAATGGTAAAAGCGCTGCGCGCTTTAGTTCATACAAGTCAGCAATGTTAGAAATCAACCCTTGGTGGTAAAGTAAGGCAACGGTTTCATTACCTAAACCATCTATGTCCATTGCTTTTCTGGAGATGTAGTGTTGTATTTTTCCAATGATCTGGGGAGGACAACCATATTGATTTTTACAATAATGTTGCGCTTCTCCGGTTTCTTTAACCAAAACCGAATGGCATTCAGGACAATGGTTTATAAATTTGATCTGGTGTGTAACTTCTGGTCTGTTTTCGTTAACCACCCCTACGATCTTGGGTATGATCTCTCCTCCTTTTTCTACATAAACGCAATCCCCTATTCTCAGCCCTAACTTTTCTATTTGTTCGGAGTTGTGTAATGAAGCCCGCTTTACTTTAGTTCCAGAAAGAATTAATGGGCTAAGGTTGGCAACTGGAGTAATTGCTCCTGTTCTGCCCACTTGGTAACTCACAGCCTCTAACTTTGTGGTGGCCTTTTCCGCCTGAAACTTATAAGCGATTGCCCAACGTGGTGATTTAGCAGTATGTCCCAAAATTTTCTGCTGATCAAAACGGTTAATCTTTATGACCACACCGTCAATTTCATAGGGAAGATGAACCCTGTTTTTATCCCAATAATCCAAATATTGAAAAACCTCCTCCAAATCGCCGGCATATTTTGCAGTATCTGGGACCTTAAATCCCCATTTCCTTGATTTTTCAAGACTCTCCATTTGTGTATCTACTCCAAGGTCTTCGCTTGCCAAAGCATATAAAAAACATTCTAATGGACGATTTGCTACCAGACTGCTGTCCTGGAGTTTTAGCGATCCAGAGGCTGTATTTCGGGGATTCATAAAAGGCTCTTCCCCCCGTTGAATCCGTTGCTCATTCAAAGCCTGAAAACCATCTAAGGGGAGAATGATTTCACCTCGGATCTCAAATAAGGGGGGATAATCTCCTTTCAGTGTTAATGGAATAGTAGGTAAGGTTCTCAAATTAGTAGAAACATCGTCACCCAAGCTCCCGTCTCCACGGGTTAAACCCCTGACAAATTTTCCGTTTTCATAAGTTAAACTAATGGATGCACCATCGTATTTTAATTCACAAGTGAAAGCGTACTCAGCATCCCCTATGACTTTTTCAACCCGATTTGCCCAATCTGTCAACTCTTCTTTCGAATAGGTATTTGAGAGAGAATACATGGGATAACGATGGGAGCGGGTTTTAAAATCCTTGGTGATACCCCCTCCTACCCTTTGCGTGGGAGAATTCGGATCGAAATATTCTGGATACTTATGTTCTAAAGCAACCAAAGTATTTAAGAGTTGATCAAACTCATAATCACTTATCTCTGGGCTGTCCTTTATATAATACAAATAATTGTGCTCATGGAGAGACTCCCTTAACGTCCTTATTTTTTCTTCAATTTCCATCTAAAACTTCAGTGCTTTAAGCATTCTTTTTTTACCAAAAATATCATTTCTAATCTCAATACAATCAAAATGATTGGCTTTAATCAATGTCGTAAGTGCTGTTGCATGATCAGGGTTAATCTCTAAATATAAACAGCCACCAGGTTTTAAAAAAGTATACGAAAGTTCAATAATTTTGTAGTAATAAAACAAAGGGTGATTATGGGGTGTAAAAAGCGCCAAATGGGGCTCATACTCCAAAACGTTTGGCAGCATTTTATTTTTTTCATCTGGTTCAATATAGGGAGGGTTTGAAATCATAATATCCTGCGGATAAGGCCAAGATATCGATTCACGAATATCAGCTTTGAAAAAATTTATTTCAGCTTTGTGGCGTTGAGCATTTTTTTTGGCCACCTCCAACGCCCTAGTGGATATATCTAAAGCATCGATTATGAAATTATTTTGTTCCTTGGCTAATGTTATGGGAATACAACCACTTCCTGTTCCTATGTCCAATACCCTTAGTTGAGTACCAATGTCTGAAGAGTCCTCCAAGACCCAATTTATGAACTCCTCTGTCTCTGGACGGGGAATCATAACATTTTCATCGACATAAAAACTTCTATTGTAAAAAAAAGCCTCTTGGGTGATGTATTGAACTGGTTTGTGTTTTTTTAAATCCAATAAAGCAGCAGACAATTGTTTTGATTCTGTAGTGGTTAGTCTATGGTCGGGGTTTAACACAGAGAAGGTGGGTGCCCATTTAAAATAATGATCTGTTAAAATTCTGAAAAATGAATTGACTTCATTTAGGGGATAAATGTCAATCAGAGATTTATTAAAATGTGCTTTGAATTCATTTATTAGCATAGGTAAAATTAACACATTCATTTTTGACTAAATTTGTGAACAGACATAAAATTACTCTTGGATATGAATGATTCTGTTTTTATGGAGCGGTGCATTAGCCTTGCTAAAAAAGGATTGGGTTACACCTATCCCAACCCCATGGTAGGCTGTGTTATTGTTTATAAAGGGAAAATAATAGCTGAGGGATGGCACAAAAAAGCAGGCCAAAGTCATGCTGAGCGAGAGGCCATATTAAAAGTTGACGATCCCTCAATTCTTGCCCAAAGTACCCTATATGTAAACTTGGAACCCTGTGATCACCAGGGAAAAACACCGCCATGTTCTGACCTTATTGTAGCAATGAAAATTCCAAGGGTTGTCATTGGTTGTTTAGACCAAAACTTAAAGGTATTGGGAAAGGGTGTCAGAAAGCTAAAGGATGCCGGTTGTGAGGTTAAAACAGGGGTTTTGGAAATAGAATCTAAAAACCTCAATAAGAGATTTTTTAGTTTTCATAAAAATAAACGCCCGTACATCATTTTGAAGTGGGCTGAAAGTGCAGATGGGTTTATTGCACCAAAAGTTTCGAAAGGTTCTTACTGGATGACCAGTCCACTCTCCAAGCAAAGGGTTCATCAATGGAGATCTCAAGAACAATCAATTATGATAGGTGTAAATACAGCCCTGAGTGACAATCCGAAACTAAACACCCGGCTGTGGGTTGGGAATCACCCTTTAGCCATTGTAATCGATCCCAATAATAAACTTAAAAAAATGGAATCCGCATATTACTTAAATAATAAAAAAACATTTTTATTGAATGCGGAGACCTGTAAAATGGATAGGCGTGGAAAACAAATTCCTATTGATGAAATTATGAGCGCACTTTATCAAAAAAACCTTCAATCTGTAATTATTGAGGGGGGTTCAAAAACACTTCAATATTTTATTGATGCCAATCTTTGGGATGAAGTAAGGATTTTTTTAGTTAAAAAGGTTTTAAAAAAGGGGGTTAAAGCACCGAGATTTCAGAAAGATTCAAGTAGTAAACCCACCGTTATAGAAGAGGATCAACTATTAACTATTTATAGAGATTGAAAAATATCCAGCAGGGCTTTGGGACATCTGACAGGTCTTTGATGCTCTTGGTCTAAAAAAGCAAGTGTGGTAGACCCATTCGCAATTTCTATACACGCTTGGTTAATTACTTTATAAGTAAGTTTGATTCTTGCTTTGGGCATCTCATTCATAGAAAGTATGATGCTTAGCCAATCGCCAAAAAAGGCAGGGGAGATAAAGGTAATATTTGTAGCAGCTACTGGCATTACAATCCCCTTTTTCTCCATAGCCGCGTAGGAAAAACCTATTTTATCTAACCATTCTATTCGGGCCAATTCAAAATAATTTAGATAATTACTGTGGTGAACGAACCCCATCTGATCTGTTTCGGTATATCTAATTTTGAATTTTTGGGTGGTGTATGTTATCAAATAAATAATTTTATCTAAATTTTATGGACTCTTAATTTCCAAAAAATATATTAGAAATTCAATACAAAAAATAGTTTTTTTTATTTTTTTTATTTCAATATTTGTAACTGTGTATATTTCAATTAAAACCTTTTAGTTTTTATTAAAAAACTTAACTCTATCCTGTTAATTAAATGGAAGAAACTGCTGAAAAAATATGGGAAAATTGCCTGACGTTTATCAAGGACAATATCCAGCAGCAAGCTTTTAAAACTTGGTTTGATCCCATTATCCCTTTAAAAATTACTGAGAAATCACTTAGCATTCAGGTGCCGAGTAAGTTTTTTTACGAGTGGCTAGAAGAACATTATGTAAAAATTTTAAAGGTTGCTCTAACCCGAGAATTAGGCGAAGAGGCAAGACTTATCTACATCATAAAAATGGAAAATACTTTCGGGAATAAAACCCCCTTTACAGAGAGTATTCCCAGCAGTAACCAATATGGAGTAAATGCGCAACAGGTAGATGCACCACTTCAGACGTTTACCAGTGAACTCAAAAACCCTTTTGTCATTCCAGGTATTCGAAATTTACAAATTGAGTCGCAACTCAACCCGCATTACAATTTTGATAATTTCCTGGAAGGCGATTCCAATCGTTTGGCCCGTTCTGCTGGAATGGCGGTTTCAAAAAAACCTGGAGGCACTTCCTTCAACCCATTGATGATTTTTGGTGGTGTTGGCCTGGGTAAAACCCACCTAGCCCATGCCATTGGAGTCGATATAAAAGACAAGTATCCTGATAAAACAGTACTTTATATTTCATCTGAAAAATTTACCCAACAATACATTGAGTCAGTTAAGAAAAACACCCGGAATGATTTTATTCATTTCTATCAGATTATTGATGTGCTGATCATTGACGATGTTCAATTTTTTTCAGGTAAATCTGGAACCCAAGATGTTTTCTTTCACATATTCAATCACCTACATCAAAACGGAAAGCAAGTAATTATCACCTCCGACAAAGCTCCTGTCGACATGCAGGACATTGAGCAAAGGTTGTTGTCCCGATTTAAATGGGGTTTGTCCGCCGAATTGCAGATTCCCGATTTAGAAACCAGAATCTCAATTCTTAAAAATAAGCTGTTTAGAGATGGGGTGACCATCAATGACGATATCATCGAATATGTGGCAAAAAATATCAAAACCAATGTGCGTGAATTAGAAGGTGCTATCATTTCATTGATTGCGCAGTCTTCTTTTAACCGTGTTGAAATCAACTTGGATCTTGCAAAGGAGATCGTCAACAAGTTTGTCAAAAATACTAAGCGCGAAGTCTCCATCGATTACATCCAAAAAGTTGTTTCTGAATATTTTCAAATGGATGTCGCTACCCTTCAATCAAAAACCAGAAAAAGACACATTGTTCAAGCGCGCCAGTTGGCCATGTACTTTGCCAAAAAATTTACAAAAGCTTCACTGGCAAGTATTGGAACTCAAATTGGTAAAAGAGATCACGCAACAGTACTTCATGCCTGTAAAACAGTAGATAACCTCAGTTTCACTGACAAACAATTCAGAAAGTACGTCGAGGATCTCAATCAAAAACTTTCTCTTTAAAACAAAAAATTGAGTACTTCAATTTTAATGTTATGCTTGGATAACATCAGCCGTTGCCCGCTTGCCGAGGGGATATTGAAGGATAAACTGTCCAACAAAAATTATTACATTGACTCTGCTGGGACAGCAGCTTACCACATCGGCCGTTATCCCGACGTTAGGAGTATTGAGGTTGCAGTAAAAAACAGCATCGACATCAGTGATCAAAAAGCTCGAAAATTTGAAATCAATGACTCTCAGAGGATTGATAAAATATTGGTAATGGATCGTAAAAACCTTTCTGATCTAAAACGACCGGCACCCTCAGACAAAGCAGCCAATAAATTGAGCCCTCTTTGGGAGAACAATGAAGCCCCAGGCCTTTATTACGGGGATGATAACCACTTTAACACCGTGTTTGAAATAATTGATCGCGCTTGTTATACATTTGTTGGTAAACTTTTAAACCTATGAATAGGGAACCCTGTGTATACCTAATTCCCAGTACATTGGGTAAGGAATTCAACCCCGATTTTTTTCCTGAAATCGTCAAAAAAGTAATAGAAACCACATATTATTTTATAGTAGAAAATGAAAAAGAGGCACGACGGTTTATCAAAAACATTTGTCCTTCAAAAGTACAATCTACCCTCAAAATTTCCACACTCAACAAACACAGCAAAACGGAAACCATAGAAAACTACTTGAGCCCCTATGTGGAGGGAAACGATATAGCTGTTATTTCTGATGCAGGGTGCCCTGGAATTGCAGACCCGGGGGCGGTAATTGTCGAAAAGGCACACCTCTTGGGTTTTAGAGTAAAACCACTATCTGGACCTTCTTCGATTCTTCTTGCAATGATGAGCTCAGGATTGAATGGTCAGAATTTTGCCTTCAATGGTTACCTGCCCATCGATAAAGCTGAACAAAAAAAAACCATCAAAGCACTGGAGACGAAATCCGCAAAATTGAATCAAAGTCAATTGTTTATGGAGACACCCTATAGAAATGTAAAACTGATGAAAAGTTTAATGGGCGTTTTAAGTAATGAAACACAATTGTCCATTGCCTACCAACTAACCCAGTCCGATGAATTCATTAAAACCCTAGTAGTAGGTCTTTGGAAAAAAACAAAAATCGACTTTCATAAAAAGCCTGCCATTTTTATTATTCACAAAAAAAATTAACGATAAACTCGGTTTCGATTAAGCCATCGGGTATATACTTTTTTATTTCGATTGTGATCACGTCCGTTTTTTGCAAACAGATGATAACCTGGGTTGTTGGGGTCTGCAACAAAATAAAGGAAATGGTGATTTTCATGATTCAAAACAGCATCTATTGCCGATATATCCGGCATGGTAATTGGGCCAGGAGGCAATCCGCGATTTTTATAAGTATTGTAGGGAGAATCTATTTTTAAATCCTTGTAGAGAACTCTTTTAATGATGGTATCAAAATTCTTAAATTCACACTTCATGGCATAGATTACAGTTGGATCTGCCTGTAATTTCATATTTCTTTTAATTCTGTTTAGGTATACGCCCGCCACACGGGGTCGCTCATTGACTTTTTGAGTTTCTTTTTGTACAATAGCCGCCAAATCGATTACCTCCAATTGGGTTAAACCTAAACTTTTTGCTTTTTCTTGGCGGGCTTCTGTCCAAAATCGCTGGTAATAATCCCAAATTTTATCCCTGAAGTTCTCTGCTGTAGTATTCCAAAAAAAATCATAACTATTTGGAATGTACATGCTCAAAACATTGGCATTACTAAATCCCTTTAAATCCAAAAATGATGGGTCAATAAAAGCATTGAGTAATGAAAGACTGTCGGGTGCAATTTGCATAGAAATTCTCCCTGCGAGATCTTCGATACGCTCTTGGTTGTTAAATGTTACGCGAACAATTAAACTTTTTCCTCGGAGGGTGTTGATGATCTCATTGTTATTGCTCTTTTTACGAATAGCAAACCTACCAGACTTGACCCTAATGTCATATCCCTTCTTTTGTGCAGCGCTGACAAAATCATCGGGGGATTTTAACAATGGTGCCAAAACGCTCATCACTCTATTAAAATCGTCTCCCTCATAAATGTTTAACGCAACCGATTCCTCTTCAAAAGCGGTATTGTCCCAAAAAAATGTTTTATTAAAAATAAAAACAAAATAGAGTCCAAAAGCTAAACCCAATATTACAATCAAAAACAAAATTTTTTTTCGATATATCATTCTATTATTTTCTGATAGAGTAGCTCATCATGATAACGACCATCAAAATAATTCCAATCTGCTTTGGTTCCTACGCATTTATATCCCAATTTCTCAAACAGTACTCTACTTATTTGGTTTTCTATTGCAATGTGGGCATAAAGTTGATGCAATTGCAAATACTTTTGTGCATACTTTTCAAGTAATGCCAATGCTGCTGAGCCCAACCCACTCCCCTGTTGTTTCTTGTGAATAACAATACCCACCTCAGCCCGATGGTGGAGGGGTTCAAAATCAAATAAATCAATAAAACCGACTGTATCCTCCTTTAGGTTGACGACCGTGAATTTTATTTGTTTCATTTCTAAAACGCCTCGGTGTGAGTTGGCTATGTAATCTTGAAGAAGTTCTTTAGAATATGGCTCAATGCGATTAGAGTGTTTCCATAAACTGCTATCGTTTTCCAATTCGAATAAAATCTCAATATCAGCGGACTCCAAGGCCCTAAGGGAAACCATTTCGTTTTTTAGGTCATTCATCACAAAGAAAAATTTCCAGAGAATACAAAAGTAGTTGAGCCTTTTAGCCAAATATTTTTATAATGACCAAAACTGGTTTCAAACGAAACTTCCAAAGGACCCCCCATTGCATGGATGTTGATCTCGTTAAGGGTGGTTAGGCCTAAATAGTGCGCACCTATGGCAGCGGCTACTGCGCCTGTTCCACAGGAAAGGGTTTCCCCTTCTACCCCTCTCTCATAGGTTCTTATTTTGAAAGAAGAAGGGGCTGTTTTTTGAACAAAATTTACATTTGAGCCCACAGTGTTGTAGGGTGCGCCATATCGAATATTAGCACCCTGCTGCTGAACATCTATCTTTTCTAAAGCATCTACACAGCTAACGTGGTGCGGTGAACCCGTGTCCAAAAACACAGCGTCGCCTCTCTCTTCGATTTCAGTTACATCCCCCATTTGGATACAAATCAAGCCATTGCTGTCTGAAATGACGTTGTGAAGACCGTCAGAAGTTTCAAAGGATCCCGTTTCTCCTACAATACCATGTCTTTGGGCAAAAGAAAAAATACAACGACTTCCATTTCCACATAAACTACTGGGGTGCCCATTCGAATTATAATAGATCATTTTAAAGTCAGCCACCTCGCTTTTGCGCAACAATATGAAGCCATCTGCTCCGACTCCGAAATGGCGGTCACAGAGGTTTTTAATGAATTGATGTTCATTGTTTGGAAATAAGATATCACGATCATCAATGATAATAAAATCGTTCCCTGCGCCATGATATTTGTCAAAATGAAAATTCATTTTACAAATTTAAGGAAAATTTGACCGCATTGGGGTATGTTAAATAGTCGTTAAATGAGTTTCATAAAAAGAATAGAATTTATAATTTTGATATCTAAAATATATGAAAATGAAATCTACATTTAAAACAGTTGTTGTTGCTGCTTTGACCGCTTTTGTCACCATAGCAGCCTATGATTATTTCTTCAATGAAAAAATTAAAATTGTAGAAAATGAGAAGACCAAATTAACACCCACAACCTACAGTTTCAACACTAACAGGGTTAGCGCAGAAATGACTGACTTTACCATCGCTGCGGAAAAAACTGTAAATGCTGTGGTACACGTCAAAAATACCAGCATTCAAAAAAACTCTATTTCAAGCTGGTTTGGATACTATAACGGTGAGGGAGATCGAGAAAAAAGAATCGGTACAGGTTCAGGCGTCATTGTATCGCAAGATGGATTGATCATTACCAATTACCATGTCATTGAAGACGCAAGCGAAATTGAGGTAACTTCCAATAAAAACAAAACTTATAAAGCTGAGATTATTGGCGCTGACCCCAACACAGATTTGGCTGTTTTAAAAATAAAAACTGACGAAACTTTACCCTTTATTCCATTTGGTGATAGCGAAAATGCGATGATTGGCGAATGGGTTTTGGCAGTTGGAAATCCCTTTAACCTCAACTCCACTGTTACCGCCGGAATAATCAGTGCCAAGTCCAGAGATTTAGACGAAATGGACAGTAAAAATCAATCTTTTATCCAAACCGATGCCGCAGTAAACATGGGAAATAGTGGTGGAGCACTGGTCAACACCGACGGTGAATTGATTGGAATCAATACAGCAATTTCCTCTATTACCGGGGGATTTGTCGGTTATTCTTTTGCTGTTCCCAGCAATATCGTAAGAAAAGTTTTTGAGGATTTAATTGAATACGGAAATGTCCAAAAAGGACTTTTGGGCGTATCGGGTAGTGCCCTCAATACAGAATTGGCAGAAAAATATGATGTTTCTGAAACCCAAGGTTTCTTAATTGGTGAGGTTATAGAAGGTATGGGAGCAGCCGAGGCTGGACTGAAATCTGGAGACATCATCAAGAAAGTAGACGATGTAAAAATCAACTCTTTTTCCGATTTAACTGGATACCTCTCTACCAAACGCCCTGGCGAAAATGTAGAAGTATTCTTCAGTCGAGAGGGTCAAAAAAACAAAATTACTGTTACACTCAAAAAAAATAACAAAACAGTATTTTTAGGAATGTCACTTCAAGATCTAAATGAAGATCAAAAAAAGTATTTCGATGATATTGAATATGGCGTTATAATTAATGAGTTGTACAACACCCGACTCTATCGTTATGGAATTGAGGAGGGGTCTGTGATACTTGAAATAAACAACAAAAAAATTAAAGCCATTTCCGATTTAGAAGCCTTTGATTTTGACAACCTAAAGAGCTTGTTGTTTTTAAAATCCAATGGAGAGAGGGAAAGGATAATTTTTGAATAAATACGCTACAAGTATCGCCCCAAAAAGCTGTCATTTGTGTCAGCTCTTTTCTTTGTTCTGCATGAAATAGCAATGGCTCAATACATTCATTCCAATGGTATTTTTTAGTGCTTATTTTAAATGACAAAAAATGATTAAAGACCAAAACTTTAAAAAGTGATAAAAAGTTTTGGTAGATTTTTTATTTAAAAAACCTTTACAATAGATGCATATTGACATTATCACCCTTTTTCCAGAATTATTGAGCAGTCCATTCGAGGCTTCGATTCTAAAGCGCGCTATAGCGGCCAATAAAGTCGAGGTAAATTTCCACAACCTACGGGATTATGCTACTAATAAGCAAAAGCAGGTAGACGATTATCCATTTGGAGGCGGTGCTGGAATGGTAATAAAAATTGAACCCATTGACTTATGTATAAAAAAACTGAAGTCGGAAAGGGTCTATGACGAAATCATCTATTTGACTCCAGATGGAGAACAACTCAATCAAAACATTGCTAATACAATTTCCACCAAAAAAAATATAATAATACTATGTGGACACTATAAAGGTGTCGACCAAAGGGTTAGGGATTATTTGATTAATCGTGAAATTTCTATTGGAGATTTTGTCCTCTCGGGTGGAGAATTGGCAGCAGCCATATTGTGTGACAGCATTATTAGACTTATTCCTGGTGTTTTAGGTGATGAATCCTCTGCATTAACTGACAGTTATCAAGATGGTATTTTGGCCCCTCCCATCTATACCCGACCAGCTAAATACATGGGATGGAACGTACCTGCTATTCTTACATCGGGAAATACCCCTGCCGTAGAAAAATGGCGGGAGGACAAAGCCATTGAAAAAACCAAAGCCCTGAGGCCTGATCTATTGACTAACAAAGATTAAATTTTGTTATTTAAAGAACTATGATAAGTTGTTTAAATCAAAAATAGTTATAAATTTGCGTCCAATTAAAACAGACGTAGGAAAACTTAGCGCTGATCAATTTTAAAAAAATGGAAGCACTTGTAAACTTTGTTCAAGAAGAATTTTTTCAGAAAAAAGATTTTCCTGAATTCTCTCCCGGTGACACCATCACTGTTTATTATGAAATTCGTGAAGGGGATAAAGTAAGAACCCAGTTCTTCCGTGGCGTTGTGATCCAAATTAAGGGTCAAGGGCTTTCAAAATCTTTTACCATCCGTAAAATGTCTGGTACAGTTGGAGTTGAAAGAATTTTCCCACTCAACCTACCTACACTACAAAAAATTGAAGTCAATAAAAAAGGAAAAGTCAGAAGATCCAGAATTTATTATTTCAAAGAATTGAGGGGTAAAAAAGCCAGAATTAAAGAACAATAGAAAAATATAAACCGCTGATCAGCGGTTTTTTTGTACTTATTTACAAAAAAAAAGGATACCGATTAAACTCTGCCCTTCCTTCATTATATTTGCACAAACTAAATTGAAATTTAAATGTCTAAAATTGTTGTAAAACATCCCATTGTTGAGATCGACGGAGATGAAATGACCCGGATAATATGGAAATTTATCAAAGAACAACTTATCCTTCCCTATATTGATGTGGAGCTGTTATACTTCGACTTGGGAATTACTTCTCGAGATGCTACAGGGGATCAAATAACCATAGATGCGGCCGAAGCCATCAAAAAGTATAAAGTAGGAATCAAATGTGCCACCATAACACCAGACGAAGATCGGATGTTGGAATTTGGTCTTAAGAAGATGTATCGATCTCCTAACGGTACGATCAGAAATATTGTTGGAGGTACTGTTTTCAGAGAACCTATAATCATAAAAAATGTTCCACGCTATGTACAAGGTTGGACAAAACCCATATGTATTGGACGTCACGCATTTGGAGATCAATACAAAGCTACTGACGCTGTCATCACTGGCAAGGGTAAACTCACCATGACATTTACGCCTGAAGATGGAAGCGAACCCAACTCATGGGAAGTCTACAACTTCCAGGAAAATGGTGTTGCCATGAGTATGTACAATATAGAATCTTCCATTTTTGGATTTGCACAATCTTGTATGAACAGGGCTTTAGATAAAGGCTGGCCCCTCTATTTCTCAACCAAAAACACCATCATGAAAGCCTACGATGGAAGGTTTAAAGATATTTTTCAAGAAGTATTTGACAATGAATTTAAAGATAAATTTGAGGCTGCAGGTATAACCTATGAGCACCGATTGATCGATGATATGGTGGCCGCTGCCATGAAATGGAGTGGCGGTTTTGTATGGGCTTGTAAAAACTATGACGGAGATGTTCAGTCCGACACCGTAGCCCAAGGATTTGGGTCTTTGGGTCTAATGACCTCAACACTGGTAACGCCCGATGGGGAAATTATGGAAGCAGAGGCAGCTCATGGTACAGTCACACGTCACTACAGACAACACCAACAAGGAAAAGAAACCTCTACCAACCCCATGGCTTCCATCTTTGCTTGGACAAGAGGACTTGCGCACAGAGGTAAGCTCGACAACAATCAACCCCTTATTGATTTTTGTCAGACTTTAGAAGCTATTTGTATAGAAACCATAGAAAGTGGTAAAATGACCAAGGATTTGGCCATGTTAATTCACAAGGAAAAACTAAGTGAATCGTACTATTTAACCACGCAGAAGTTTCTCGATGCCATTAAAGAAAATTTGGAGACAAAGTTGAGCTAAACCAAGTGATTATTTTCACTTAAAGATTTATGTATTCGTTATAAAATGAGTTATAACGCTTTAGTATTTTTAAGCCCTACGACGTAAAAGCGAGACACAACAGTCCACCCAATGAATTTTATAGAAAGGTATCATTTTTTCTTGTGTATTATGATTTAGGTAACTCTAATTTAAAAATTAGTCTACATTAGGATGTAATTTGTCGTTTTTACATATTAAAACCTATGAATTTTAAAAAAATAACGGAAGAAGAATCACTTTACCAAGCATTGGAAACCAAAACAGTTGGTCAACTGTTGTTGGGCATACACCATGAGGATCAAATTGCCGTTACTGCGGCTGGGAGTGTTTTGAATAGCATCGAAATATTAATTACCCAGCTTTTACCCAAGATACGGGAAGGCGGGAGACTTTTTTATATTGGTGCTGGAACCAGCGGAAGACTTGGAGTTCTCGACGCCTCCGAGTGTCCTCCGACCTTTGGCACCAACCCAGAAATGGTAAAAGGCATCATCGCAGGAGGTGATAAAGCCTTGCGCAGCTCAATTGAAAATGCTGAAGACGACCCACTACAAGGCTGGAAAGATTTACAACAACACCAGGTAAATAAAAAGGATTTTGTAATAGGAATCGCAGCCTCTGGTTCAACGCCTTATGTTGTTGAAGCGCTGAAGGAATGCCAAAAAAATAAGATTACTACCGGGGGAATTAGTTGTAATCCAAACAGTCCATTGATCGGATTTTCCGATTTCCCTGTGGAGGTGGTGGTGGGACCCGAATTTGTAACAGGGAGCTCTAGGATGAAAGCAGGAACAGCTCAAAAATTAATTCTCAATATGATTTCTACAGTAACCATGATTCAGTTGGGAAGGGTAAAAGGCAATAAAATGATCGATATCCAAATGACCAATAACAAATTGTTAGATAGGGCAAAAAGGATATTAATGGAAGTACTTTCCATCGATAATAAAACTGCTGCAAATTTATTAGAAAAACATAAGAGTATTAGAACAGCAATAAAGCATTACAAGTGAACTCCAAAAAATTAAAAAAAGGATTTTTTAAATTAGGAACATTTATTATCCTCTGCTTTACTTCACCCGTAGTGGTTTTTCAAGCTTTTAAAAACCAAGAACACCCTTTTTTCTGGCCTGTATTATTGATAGGAATTGCCTTGTGTATTATGGCCATCATTTACGGTTTCTGGGCCATTAAAATTTTGCTAAACGCACTATTGGGAGAAAGGAAAAACTAAGATGTTTCAAAAATTGTGACAATCCAGGGAGTAGACTATATTTGCTGTGATTTTTAATTATGATACAAATTAAATTCCCTGACAATTCAGTCAGATCTTTTGAGGAGGGAACTACAGTTCTCGATGTAGCCAAAAACATCAGTGAGGGTCTGGCCAGAAACGTTATATCAGTAAAATTCAACAATCAGACCTTGGAGACCACCACTGCTTTGCACGAGGACGGCGAAATTCATTTCTATACCTGGAAAGAGGATGAGGGAAAAAAAGCTTTTTGGCATTCCTCTGCACACGTTCTTGCACAAGCCATAATGAATTTATATCCCCAGGCAAAGCTCACCATAGGGCCTGCTATAGAAAATGGTTTTTATTACGATGCGGATTTTGGAGCACATTCCATTACAGAAAAAGAATTACAAAATCTGGAAAAAAAATTTATAGAATTTGCCCGTAAAAAATTTGAATTTAAAATGCGAAGTGCTTCCAAAAATGAAGCATTAGATCTGTATAAAAAACAAAAAAATCCCTACAAATTAGAGCTGGTAGAAAACCTTGAAGATGGAACGATTACATTTTGTGATCACGCTGACTTTACTGATTTATGTCGGGGGGGACATATTCCTAATACGGGATTTATCAAAGCAGTGAAATTATTAAATGTTGCTGGCGCGTACTGGAGGGGCGATGAAAACAACAAACAACTTACACGGATCTATGGAATTTCATTCCCAAAGCAAAAAGAACTTACTGAATACCTTGAGTTATTGGAAGAGGCTAAAAAACGCGACCACAGAAAACTGGGTAAAGAACTAGAATTATTTACCTTTTCTCCTAAAGTAGGACAAGGCTTGCCTTTGTGGCTGCCCAAAGGGGCAGCTCTTAGAGGAAGACTTGAAAATTTTTTAAAAGACGCTCAAAAAAAAGCGGGCTACGAACAAGTGATTTCTCCTCACATTGGAAACAAAGAGTTGTACATGACATCCGGGCATTACGAAAAATATGGATCAGACAGTTTTCAACCTATAGAAACGCCTGCAGAGGGAGAAACTTTTCTTCTAAAACCCATGAATTGTCCACACCATTGTGAAATCTATAAAACCAAACCTTGGAGTTATAAAGAGTTGCCTAAAAGATATGCGGAGTTTGGTACCGTTTACAGATACGAACAAAGTGGAGAACTCCACGGCCTAACAAGGGTTAGAGGTTTTACCCAAGACGATGCCCATATTTTTTGTACCCCTGGGCAATTGGATGATGAGTTCAAAAAAGTGATCGATCTGGTTTTATATGTCTTTGGTTCATTGGGTTTTGATGACTTCCAGGCCCAAGTATCCATTAGAGACAAAACCAAACCAGAGAAATATATTGGAGATAAAGAAAATTGGGAAAAAGCTGAGCGTGCCATTATCGATGCAGCCAACCAAAAAAACTTGGACTTCGTAGTAGAAGAAGGAGAAGCTGCTTTTTACGGACCCAAGCTCGACTTTATGGTAAAAGATGCCCTTGGTAGAAAGTGGCAATTGGGCACAATACAGGTGGATTATAACCTTCCTGAGCGATTCGATTTAACTTACAAAGGAAGCGACAATGAGCTTCACAGACCAATCATGATTCACCGCGCACCATTTGGGAGTTTGGAACGCTTTGTTGCCATCTTATTAGAACATACAGGAGGTAATTTTCCACTGTGGCTCGTTCCTACTCAAGTGAACTTGCTAAGTGTGAGTGAAAAACACGAAAAATACGCCAAAAAAGTTTTAAATTTCCTCGAAAATAGCGAAATTCGCGCCTCCCTAGACAATAGAAATGAAACCATTGGAAAAAAAATCCGAGAAGCTGAAATTAGTAAAGTCCCATTTATGTTGATCATAGGAGAAAAAGAATCAGAGAATGAAAGTATATCTGTAAGAAAACACCGTCAAGGTGATGTGGGTTCTATGCCGGTTCAAGCCTTCATTGATCTCATAGAAAATGAGATATCGAAAAGTATTTCTAAATTTGAAAATAAATAAAAATAGAGCGTCATAGCAATACGAAGAAGAAGATCGAATAAACCAGCGAGGATAATCAGAGAGAATCCTCACAAAATCAATGAAAAGATCACTGTACCTGAGATCAGATTGGTGGGTGACAATGTTGAAGTAGGGGTTTATAGGCTTCCCAAAGCCCTTTCATTGGCTGAAGAACTGGAATTAGATCTTGTAGAAATTTCTCCAAAAGCATCCCCGCCAGTATGCAAAATTTTAGATTACAAGAAATTTCTATACGAACAGAAAAAAAGAGAAAAATCACTCAAGTCAAAAGCCACGAAAGTGGTCATCAAAGAAATACGCTTCGGTCCGCAAACCGATGAGCACGATTATGAGTTTAAAAAGAAACACGCTGAAAAGTTTTTGAAGGACGGTGCGAAGCTGAAGGCTTTTGTGTTTTTCAAAGGTCGCTCCATAATTTTCAAAGAACAAGGACAAATTCTACTTTTAAGATTGGCTCAGGATTTAGAAGACATTGGAAAAGTAGAACAAATGCCCCAACTTGAAGGAAAAAGAATGATAATGTTTATTGCACCGAAAAAGAAATAATAAATTATAAAGATACTGTGGCATGCCAAAAATGAAAACAAAATCCAGCGCTAAAAAAAGATTTAAGCTAACGGGTAGTGGGAAAATAAAAAGAAAGCACGCTTTTAAAAGCCATATTTTGACAAAAAAGTCAAAGAAGAGAAAGTTAAGGCTGACACATTCCGGACTGGTTCACGAGAGTGATGCCAACAACATCAAAGAACAACTAAGATTAAAATAAACAACAGGTTAAAAATTTGTTTCACCCTAGTATCTGGCCTAAAAGTGTTGTAAAGCCGCCAATACCAAAAATAATTATAAAATGCCAAGATCAGTAAACTCAGTAGCCTCCAAGGCACGAAGAAAAAAAATTCTCAAGCAAGCCAAAGGTTATTTCGGCAGGAGAAAGAATGTTTGGACAGTAGCAAAAAATGCTGTTGAAAAAGCAATGCTCTACGCCTACAGAGACCGAAGAACCAAAAAAAGAAATTTCAGATCATTGTGGATCTCCAGAATTAATGCGGGAGCAAGAGCGCACGGGATGTCATACAGCCATTTTATGGGGAAAGTGAAATCCAATAATATCGAATTAAATCGTAAAGTGCTTGCCGATTTAGCTATGAACAATCCTGAGGCCTTCAAGGCAGTAGTAGATAAATTGAAATAATTATTTCAAGTCTTCATTACTCGTCAAGTGTAATTCAATAAATGAAATATAACGTTTATCATAACCCCAGGTGCAGAAAATCACGGGAAGCCATAAAATATCTCGAAGATATTGGGGCCAGTTTTTCTATAGTTAAGTATTTAGACCAAGCCTTTGATCAAAATACACTAAGTGAAGTACTATCAAAAATCAACTTAAAACCATCGCAAATATTGCGGAAAAATGAGTTGATCCGGAAAAAAGAATTCGCGAAAAAAAACTTGACGGAGGAAGGTATACTGAATCTGCTAATAGCCCACCCTCAACTGATTGAAAGACCCATTGTGACCACTCCAGAATCTGGAGTATTGGCAAGACCAATCGAGAATTTGATCAATTTTCTAAAATAAGTTTAAACCTTTTCAGTGTTATATGGTCTATTAACGATTATACATAATATTGATGAAAAAATCACTTTTCCTTACCCTAATCTTTATTTCCTTTTCTCTTTTTGGACAACAACCCAATAAATCAGCTTCCAAAATCAAAATTACAGGGGTGGTTTTGGATAAAGAAACCCAACAACCACTGGAGTATGCCACCGTCAGCATCAAAAATCCTAATAAAGTAGGTTTTCTTCAGGGAGGGATAACAGACGCAGAAGGAAAATTCAGCGTCGAGGTTTTATCAGGAACCTATGACGTCTCCATAGAGTATATCGGTTTTGATTCCTTCAGTCAAGAAGGATTGGTGCTGAATGAAAAAAAAGATTTAGGGAAAATTGAGCTCAACATTTCTGGAGAAGTACTGCAAGAAGTAGAGTTAATTGCAGAAAAAACCGAAGTGGAAATTAGACTCGATAAAAGAATCTACAATGTAGGTAAAGATTTAACAGTGAGGGGGGGAAGCGTTGCAGATGTTCTAGATAATGTCCCCTCAGTTACGGTTGATCTGGAGGGGAATGTAGCCTTGAGGGGAAACGATAATGTCAGAATATTGATCAACGGAAAACCCTCGGGTTTGGTAGGTATTTCTGGGCCTCAAGGATTGAAGCAACTCCCTGCAGAATCTATTGAAAAGGTGGAAGTGGTTACCTCCCCTTCTGCTCGATACGGAGCGGAGGGAACCGCAGGGATACTAAATATTATACTAAGGAAACAGGAGCTTACAGGTTTTAATGGAAATTTTGTTGCCAATGTAGGCCAAACCTACACCGACGATATACCATCCAGCTATGGAGGTTCTGCCAATCTAAATTTGAGAAAAAATAAATTTAATATATTCTCAACCAATTCCATTAGCCTCAGAAACTCAGTAGGTCATGTGGCCAATTATAATGAATACTTTAACGGTGGTAACCCCAATACATTTTTAGACGAAATACGAAAGCCTGAACGACAAAACAACAGCTTGTTTTCTAGTTTGGGGGTAGAATATTTTTTTGAAGAAAAAACCTCACTTATTTTGAGTGGGTTTATCCGAGATCGAAGTGGAGATGATTACACCAAAAACACACTGAAAAGGATGGATGCCGATAAATTCATCGTAGACGAATCTGAATTGATTGAACGGGAAACAGACGATGACGATGCCCGACAAATCAGCTTGAATTTCGATTCTGAAATCGATGAAGAAGGTCAAGAGTTTACCGCTGTTTTTCAATATGAAGAAAACCAAGAGTATGAAAAAGCAGATATTGACAATAGTATTAGGGACAGAGACGAAAAGGTAAACCAGCTGGAAAAAGAAAAAAGAATCTTACTGCAAGCAGATTATGTTTTACCGCTGAATAAAGACACTCAGTTTGAATTTGGATACAGAGGGGATTTTTCAAGCCAAGAAAACGATTACGAGGTTTTTCAAATCAAAAATGGAGATTTTGAAATCAATACAGATTTATCCAATGTTTTAATTTATAAAGAATATGTAAACGCCCTATACTCTCAATTTGGAAAAAAAGTTAATGATTTTTCTTTTCTGTTGGGACTCAGGATGGAAGATTCAAAAATTGTGGTAGATCAAAGAACGATTAACGATTATAATGAAAAAAACTACACCAAATTCTTCCCCACCGTGAATTTATCCTTCGAAGTCAGTGATATTGAAAGTATTATTTTGGGATATAGCCGAAGAATCAGGAGACCTAGAGGAAGATTTCTTAATCCTTTCCCGTCAAGAGCAAGTCTTGCAAACTTTTTTCAAGGAAATCCTGATTTAGATCCCAGTTACTCCAATACTATTGATGTCGGTTATCTTAAAAGATGGGATAAGGTTACTTTAAATACTTCTGTATACTATCAAAAAACAACAGATATTTTTATTTTCATTTCTGAAGACAGCGGGCAAACGGTAGTTGTAAATGAAAACACAGGGGATCCTGAGGGTGAGGAAGTAGAAGTGCCTATAATTGTAAGAAATCCAATTAATTTGTCTGAAAACAACAGATCAGGATTTGAATTTACTTTTAGTTATAATCCCTCAAGGAAATCAAGAGTTTTTGTGAATTTTAACCTCTTTAATTCTGAAACTGTTGGATTACACGAAGGGTTAGATTTAAGCAGAACCAACTTAAGTTGGTTTTCAAGAATTAATGGAAAATTCACAATATTTAAAGATATAGATTGGCAAACACAAATATTCTACAGGGGTCCCAGAGAAACAGCGCAGTCCAAAAGGAAAGGGGTATTCTTTTGTAGCACTGCATTTAACAAAAATATATTTAAAAAGAAAGGAACCGTTTCCCTAAGGATAAGGGATTTGTTTAATACCGCTAAATTTCGTTCCAATACCACTACTCCAACTTTTAAAAACTCCGCACTCTACCGCTGGAGTTTACCCTCCATTAATCTCTCCATGACTTACAGGATCAACCAGAAAGAAAAGCCCCAAGGCAGGAGATCATCACAAGGTGAAGGTGGTGGAGGAGATATTGATTTTTAAAAACTAAGACTTACGTTCTTCTCTACGGTCTTTTAGGTATTGCATAAAAGACCCAAAAAGCCAATAGGGTATCACAAAGGTTAAGAGGAAGATCATTAACCAAAAGCCTATGGTAATTATAGATAAAAAAGCTAAAAAACCTAAATATTGGTTGAATTCAAACATATACTAAAATTTACTCAAATTTATAGGTTTTTATCATTCTGCTGCGCTTTACCAAAAAATTATTTTAACAGCCTAATTACAAAAGACCTATTTTTGTAAAAATCAAATGTTTTTCAAAATGGAATATCGTGTTGAAAAAGACACCTTGGGAGAAGTTCAAATTCCAGCACATGCATACTGGGGTGCACAAACTGAAAGGTCAAAATCAAATTTTAAAATTGGTGCTATCGCAACAATGCCCATCGAGATTATTTATGGATTTGCTTATTTAAAAAAAGCAGCGGCCCATACCAACTGTGATTCTGGAGTGTTAGATGTGCAAAAAAGAGAGCTTATCTCTAAAGTGTGCGAAGAAATACTTGAGGGAAAATTAGACGATCAATTTCCTTTAGTGATTTGGCAAACTGGCTCGGGCACCCAAAGCAATATGAATGTCAATGAAGTTATTGCGAACCGCGCGCATGTTCTGGTAGGGAATCAACTGGGGATGGGTGAGAAAACTTTGGCGCCCAACGATGATGTTAACAAATCTCAATCTTCCAATGACACTTTCCCCACAGCAATGCACATCGCTGTTTATAAAAAAATTGTTGAAAACACTCTGCCAGGACTCGAACAGCTAAAAAATGCTTTGGGTAAAAAATCTGATGCCTTCCAATCCTTAGTCAAAATAGGAAGAACCCATCTCATGGATGCAACTCCATTGACACTGGGGCAAGAGTTTTCAGGTTATGTTTCTCAAATAGATCACGGGATAAAAGCCTTAAAAAATACCCTGAATCACCTTTCAGAATTGGCGTTGGGAGGAACTGCAGTAGGAACTGGAATAAATACACCCAAGGGTTACGCTCAAAACGTGGCCCAGTACATTGCAGAATTTACAGGACTTCCTTTTGTTTCTGCCAGTAACAAATTCGAAGCACTTGCCGCACACGATGCCATCGTAGAAACCCATGGAGCACTAAAACAAATTGCTGTTTCGCTTAACAAAATCGCCAATGATATTCGTTTAATGGCCTCCGGACCACGCTCTGGTATTGGTGAGATAAGCATTCCCGCCAATGAACCTGGTAGTTCTATAATGCCCGGTAAGGTTAATCCCACCCAATGCGAGGCTTTGACAATGGTGTGCGCTCAGGTGATGGGAAATGATGTTGCTATTGGGGTAGGTGGACTTCAGGGACACTACGAGTTGAATGTTTTTAAACCTGTTATGGCTTCCAATATACTTCAATCGGCCCAACTAATCGGGGATGCTTGTGTCAGTTTTACAAAAAATTGTGTAGAGGGTATTGAACCCAACCATAGCCGAATGAAAGAATTGGTAAACAATTCATTGATGCTGGTCACTGCCTTAAACACAAAAATAGGATATTACAAAGCAGCTGAGATTGCGAACAAGGCCCACCGAGAAGGAACTAACTTAAAGGAGGCCGCACTGTCCATAGGATATCTTACCGCTGAGGAATTTGACCAATGGGTAAAACCCGAAGACATGATCGGTGGAAGCTCGTAATTTATTTTATTTATAAAGCTATTAGTATTTCATTTGACAAAATCAAAAAAAATAACTACAGCTAAGTCGCACTCTATATATTTGTATAAAAAATCACACTAAACTTTGGGACATAAAATAGACCTTTCTTCAGAAAAAAATATCGACCAAAATAAAATGTTTGTTTCTGATCTCAATAAGAAACTCACAAAGATTAAGCAGGGGGGTGGTAAGTCAAAACTCGATAAAATTCGTTCCGAAGGTAAGTTGACCGCCCGGGAGCGAATTGACTATCTGTTGGATCAAGATTCGGAAAGGATTGAAATAGGAGCATTGGCTGGATTTGAAATGTATGAAGAAGAAGGAGGATGTCCCGCTGCTGGTGTTATTGTGGTACTGGGTTATGTCGGTCAAAAACTTTGTGTAATTGTCGCCAACGATGCCTCCGTGAAAGCAGGCGCATGGTTTCCCATTAGTGCCAAAAAAAATCTACGCGCACAGGAAATTGCTATAGATAATAAAATTCCCATCATCTACTTGGTGGACAGTGCAGGGGTTTTCCTCCCACGTCAAGATGAGATTTTTCCTGATAAAGAACACTTCGGTCGCATATTTAGAAATAATGCACGCATGAGCAGTGAGGGGATTATTCAGATTGCAGCGGTTATGGGCAGCTGTGTTGCGGGTGGTGCCTACCTGCCAATTATGTCTGATGAAGCCATTATTGTGGACAAAACTGCCAGTATATTTTTAGCAGGAAGCTATCTTGTGAAGGCAGCTATTGGCGAGGAAGTAGATAATCAAACACTTGGAGGAGCAACCACCCACTCTGAAATTAGCGGAATCACCGATTATAAAGCTAAAGATGATCAAGATGCGTTGAAGCGGATAAAATCATTATTAGAAAAAATAGGCGATCAGCCAAAAGCAGGTTTTAATAAAATTAAGGGACCCGTCAAACAAGAAAAAGGAATTAACATCTACGAGTTTTTCCCCACCGATAAGTCATTGCCTTATGACACCTACAAAATAATTGATTGCTTAATCGATAGCAATTCCATGGAGGAGTATAAGGCGGATTACGGAAAAACAATTATCACCACCTATGCAAGAATAGACGGATGGGCGGTAGGCGTTATTGCCAACCAAAGAAAAATGGTAAAAAATAAAAGTGGAGAAACCCAATTTGGTGGTGTAATTTATGGCGATGCCGCTGAAAAAGCAACCCGCTTTATGGCCAATTGTAACCAACGGAAAATACCATTGGTTTTCTTGCAAGATGTAACAGGTTTTATGGTAGGAAGTAAAGCGGAACACGGAGGCATCATTAAAGACGGTGCCAAAATGGTAAATGCCATGTCAAATTCTGTCGTACCAAAGTTTACGGTTATCATGGGGAACTCCAACGGAGCGGGCAATTACGCCATGTGTGGTAAAGCTTTTGACCCTCGTATGATTGTGGCTTGGCCAGGTTCTAAAATGGCAGTTATGGGCGGTGAACAAGCGGCCAAAGTTTTACTCCAAATTGAGAAGTCTAAGCTAAAAAAAAACGGTGAAAAAGTAGATCCTAAAAAAGAAAAAAAGCTGCTAGAAAAAATCAAATCTAGGTACGATTTCCAAACAAGGGCCTACTATGCTGCCGCCAGGCTATGGACCGATGCCATTATTGATCCCAAAGATACCCGAAAATGGATTAGTATGGGAATTGAAGCTGCAAACCATGCCCCTATCCAACGCAAATTCAATATGGGAATCCCCCAAGTTTAGCTTATTTCAAAAGCCTTAATGGTTTTGCATCTGAGGTATTTACCATTGTTTCTAAGAATCTCTGAAACAAAAAATACCTCCTTAGGAAACTCATACTTTTCTAATTCATCACAGTCTTTAAGCTGTTTGTTAATCTGAGCTGATGCCGTGGCATATCCCTCTACAACCATTATTAATTTCTGTCCCAATAATTCATCTTCGACACCATAAAGAAAAAATGGATGATTGACGTGATGCGCTAACTTGTTTTCAACCACCTCAGGAGAAATCTTTACCCCGCCACTATTAATCGCATTATCTCTTCTCCCCAAATAAGTAAAGGTGTTTTTGTCGTGCATGGAAACAAAATCGTTGGTGTAAATCAACTTATCGGTGATATCTGGTGCATCAACAACCAAACACCCCTCATCGTCAACCCCAAGGTGGATTCCGTCCAATGCTTTAAAAGGACTTCTAGGCTGGATGAGTTTGGAAGCTGCAATATGTGTAATGGTCTCCGTCATTCCATAGGTTTCGTAACAATTTTCGTGAAGTGATACTAATTTCTTGAATAATTTTGGGAAAATAGGGGCTCCACCTATGATCATCGTTTTGATCTGATTTAATTTACCCAAACTGTTATGCGCTTGCATGGGAGTCATGGCAACAAAATCATAGGAATTATAGAGATCTTTCATGGGATTAGAAGTGGGCTGCACCAAATCTAACGACAAACCTAAAATCATCGCACGAACCAACATCATCTTTCCAGCTATAAAATCTGCGGGCAAGCAATGTAGGGCTGTGTCTCCAATTTGAACATTAAAAAAATCACCTGTTCTGATCGCTGAACTGACCATGGCCTGTTTTGATATTTGAATCATTTTAGGATCGCCCGTGGAACCTGATGTTCTTACATTAATAAAGTCTTCCTTATCCATCCAATCCATGATAAAAAGCCCCAGTGTCCTCTCGTATGGCACACCCTCTTTGATGTAATCATACCCTATTTCCTTAAGCTCCTCTGCAGAAAAATTATAACCGTTGAGTTTAAAACGGTTGTGAATCTTTGTATAGTGTGGTGTTTTCATTTAAAATTTATGAGTTAATTGAGTCCAAATATTTTTCCATTTATATCGATAATAAAAAACAAAACCAAGCAATGGGTAAATGACCAATAAGGTGATTAAAAGTTCCATTCCTAAGGAAGGTTCTGAAAAATCTATCAGTAGCGATTCGGTCTGAAAAGCAGTCCATGAGGCCGTAACCAATAGTACCGTGATTAAATTATTTGCAGCGTGAAACCCTATGGCCAGCTCCATTCCGTCATCCAATAAGGTAATTATTCCTAAAAAAAAACCTGTGCCAATATAATACCAAATGAGGTGAATCCCTAACTTATCAATTTCAGGGTTCCAAAGGTGCAGCATTCCGAAAATTACGGAAGTGATCAATAACGGAAGCCATCTGTTTTTGAAAAGCACTCCAAATCCTTGAAGAAGGTAGCCCCTAAAAATAAGCTCCTCTACAGTAGTTTGGATTGGAATCATCAAAACAGCTATAAAAAATAAGATTAAGAAGGGTATTGGTTTAAAGTTCCATTGATACGCTTCGGGTTCCAGAAGATAATCGGTACCCACCAAAATTAAGGATATGCCCGCCCATAGTAGGAATGAAAAAAGAATTCTACTCCAGTCGATCGTTTTCCTTGCACTTATCAGGGACGTGAATGACTGTTTGTGCATTCGGACAACCACCCAATAAATAAAAGGGAATGTGAATACAAAAGGGAATAAAATAAAAAACAAAGATAAGTTAGAGGGGGCTGCGGAGAGAACAGCATATGGATCGGATTGCGCTTCGAAATCATTTTGGAAAATGAGATAAAGGGATATGGGAATCTGTCCAATAAAATGAAAAAAAATAAAAATCAACGATCCTTTTAAATAGTATAAAAAAAAATTTCCCTCTTTAGCAACTTGTTCTATAAACTTCATATAAAAGGAGCTTCCCATTTGTGATTGGTATTAAAAGTAAGGTGACCTTTACGAACTTCCAAGGGACAATTAAAATTATTGGTAAATAAACCGCCGGTTCCAAGCCCTTGATGCCCATTAAAATTTAGAGAAAAGGTCCATTGCGCAATTGCATTAAGTCCAATGTTGCTTTCCAATGCGCTGGTCACCCACCAGTCAATAGAACGTTCTTCAGCTAAAGAAATCCACTCCTCACAAGCTTTAAAACCTCCCAGCAAAGAGGGCTTTAAGATCAAGTATTGTGGAGCAATATTATCCAATAAATCGGCTTTTTTCTTTTTTTCCACTACCCCAATCAACTCCTCATCTAATGCAATGGGCAGGGGGGTTCTTTCACACAACTCATAAAGGGCCTCGTGGTTGCCTGCAGCAATTGGCTGCTCGATAGAATGTATATCCAAATTTGCCAAGGATTTTAATCGACTCAGGGCCTCTGAAGGCTTAAAAGCTCCATTAGCATCTACCCTTATCATCAATTGATCAGCACCATAAATTGTTCTTATATCTTTGATTAATGTCAATTCCTCTTCAAAATGTAAAACTCCGATTTTCAATTTTAAACAGTCAAACCCTTGACCGATTTTCTCTTGGATTTGCGAGTTCATGTGGTGTTTATCACCCATCCAAATTAGACCATTGATCGGAATTGTCTCCTTCCCACCGGTAAAGGCTGAAGGAAATATGGTGAAGGAATCTTCTGATTTAAGCGATAAGGAAGCCATCTCATATCCAATTTGAATGGAAGGAAAAGACTTTAAAAAAGTTTTATCAATTTCATCTTTTTGATTAATACGATCACAGAAAGTTCTTAGGTATATTTCAAAATCTGGACTGTCGTCGTGGCTTAAACCTCGGAAAAGACCACACTCTCCTACTCCAATTTTTTCTCCCGATTCTAAAAACAGAAACCACGTTTCTTTTTCTGTGAGTACCCCTCTTGATGTACCCCCTGGGACCTTAAATTTCATCATATATCTTTTATAATGGGCTTTCATCATTCTAAGCTATGGGTGATAAATAAAAAAAGAGATATTGCAAAAGTAGATAGGGCCAACTGTTTTAAAAGGGGATCATATCCCTTTGCTGATGCAGTTTTTTTTAGCTTATAGAGATGGTGAATTAGTGGTATGAAAATTAAAGCCATAGAAGGATTTTCCTTGAAACATTCTCCTCCAATCCCCAGAAACAGACAAAAACCACTGAGAAAAATTAGAAGATAGTGATATATTTTTGCCTTTTCGCTTCCCAAAAGCACAGCCAGCGTAATTTTATTTGAGTTTTTATCATTGCTGATATCCCGCATATTATTCAAGTTTAGCACCCCGACACTCAGCAAGCCCAGGGCTGTCCCATAAATGAAAACTGTTGTGTCTAATATTTGTGATTGTAAGAAAAATGAGCCCATTACACTTACCCATCCAAAAAAAAGAAAGACAAAAAGATCACCCAAAGCCATATAGCCATAGGCCTTTTTACCTACTGTATATTTAATAGCAGCCCATATAGCCAATAATGCTAACAGTAAAAATAACATCGATAAAAGTACTTTGTCTAAACCAAGCGCGTAATAGACCAAGAAAATGGCAAGTAGAAATGAAACAATGGCGGAAACGACAATTCCCTTCTTTAAGACCACTGCGGTAAGTAATCCTTTTTGGAGTGCACGCTCTGGACCTATTCTGTTTTTATTATCCGTACCCCTAAGCCCATCCCCATAGTCATTAGCAAAATTTGACGTGATTTGAAAAGCGATGGCAGTCAACAAGGATAAAATAAAAATACCTAATGAAAAATATTCACTTTTTATCGCGATGGCGTTTCCAGTAATAATACCCGCCATCGATAAGGGGAGAGTTCTCAATCTCGCAGCAGTCAGCCAAACAAAAAAGGAATAGTTCAAAAGGTTATGGAAACTTAGGGTACTGTTTGAAATTTGGGTCTCTTTTATCCAGAAAAGCTTGCTTGCCCTCTTGGGCCTCATCCATCAGATAATACATCAGGGTTGCATCGCCAGCCAATTGCATCAACCCGTGCTGACCGTCTAATTCAGCATTTAAACATCTTTTGATCATACGCAAGGCCAATGGGCTTCTTTTTTGAATCATTTTACACCAATCTAAAACCGTATCTTCAAGCTGCTCAAAGGGTACTACTTTATTTATAAGTCCCATATCTGCTGCCTCTTGGGCAGAATATTGTCGACAAAGAAACCAGATTTCACGTGCTTTTTTTTGGCCTACATGCCGTGCCAAATATGAGGATCCAAAACCTCCATCAAAACTCCCAACTTTGGGACCCGTTTGACCAAAAATCGCATTATCACTGGCAATCGTCAAATCACAGACCACATGCAAAACATGGCCACCCCCTATTGCATATCCGTTGACCATGGCAATCACTGGCTTGGGTAATTCTCTGATGCGTTTGTGTAAATCCAAGACATTTAAACGGGGCACACCGTCCTCTCCTAAATAACCACCAACTCCTTTTACATTCTGATCGCCACCGCTGCAAAATGCCTTATCGCCTGTGCCCGTAAATACTACTACATCAATATCGTTGTGCTCACGACATACTTCCATAGCTTCCAGCATTTGATTATTCGTCTCCGGTCGGAATGCATTGTATACTTCCGGTCGATTGATGGTTATTTTTGCAACGCCTTCAAACAACTCAAACTTAATATCACTATAAGTTGCAAGACTTTTCCATTTAATCTTTTTCATTGGATTTATTTAATTATCAAATTTAAGACTTTTGCATGGCTTTAAAGTAATTTAAAAGGACCTCATCGTTAATTTTTCGAGGGGTTTTAATTTCGAGAATCTTGGGTTGATTAGACGATTTATAAAAGCTTTTTAATGCCCATTTTAGCTGAATATTATTCGACACTAATTTATATTTAAAGCCAAATGCTTTTGCCAACTGCCGAACGTTTTTGTGGTGAATAGTTTCAAAGTAGGTATCGTATTTCGGACTGTCTTTTTCTCCTGGTAAAATTCTAAAAATGCCTCCTCCACCATTATTGATCACAATAATTCTAAAGGTGGGCAATAGGTAATTATTCCACAATCCATTGATATCATAAAAAAAACTCAAATCACCAGTAATCAACAAACAAGTTTTGGCACTCATCAAGGAAGCTCCTGCCGCGGTTGCTGTGGATCCATCAATACCGCCTGTACCTCGGTTACAAAAAACATCTACCTCTTGGGGGAGGTCAAAAAGTTGAGCATAGCGAACCGAAGAGCTATTGGCTAATTGGAGCTGAATATGATTGGGCATCAGTGAGAAAATAGTCTCAAAAGCTTTCAGGTCAGAAAAGCCTATTTTATTCAAATAAGTAACTCCCTGCTCCAATTGCTTTTGATATTGGTCCAGTACAATGGATTTAAAATCACTTTCATGTAACGTAAATTCGTCCAATAGCTTTGAGAAAAAAGAATTAACGGACATCCGGAAATGATGACTTAAGCAATAATAGGTATTGTATGCTCGAAGTGGGTCTACATGCCAATGCTCCTTAGGTGAGAATTCTCTTAAAAAATTTTTTATTTTTTTGGACACAACCATTCCTCCAAAAGTCAATAAAATATCGGGGTGAAGTGCATTGAAAAAATCAGGATAACCCTTTTCTAAGGGTGCAATTAAAGAATCTATAGAATTAATAGAGTCTTTTGATCTTAAGTTTGAGGTGGTTTCCGTCAATAGAATAACCGAGGGGTCAGCATCAAAATATTGCATCCACATTGAATCCAGAACACCAGGGGCATTGACTCCCACCAGAACAATCTTTTTCTTAGCTGCTTTCCACTTTTTCTTAAATGATTTAAAGTTAATTGATGAGGACTTAGTTTCTGTAATTTCTTCAAATACTATCGGCAATGCTTTGTTTGTCATTCCATAGAGGGGTTCCTCCATGGGTACGTTTAAATGAACAGGACCAAGTTTCTGTATACAATGGGTAAGTACCTGATTGATACTATTTTCATTTTTTAATTGGATTTTCTCCTGAAGCTGTAAGATTTCTTCCGACGATGCATCGGGGGGGATAAGGTTTTGACTGGGGTTGTTGAGCAAGGTTGCTGTCGCATGAACAATATCTGGGGTCAGATAAGCAAAGTCGACCAGATGAGGTTCAAAAACACCTTTCTGTTGAATTGTTTGACCATCGCCGATATCAATTCGATGTGGCATTCTATCTGCCGAAATAACCACAAACGGAATCTGGCTGTAAAATGCCTCCGCTACTGCGGGATAAAAATTCAGTAAGGCTGAACCAGAAGTACAAACAACTGCCGTTGGAGATTTGATTTGCTGTGCCATTCCCAGAGCAAAAAATGCTGCAGAGCGTTCATCAACGATGCTGTAAGTCTTAAAAAAAGGATGCTCAACAAAGCCATTGGTCAAAGGGGCATTTCTGGAGCCTGCACAGATTACAATATGACGAATTTGTTTATGTGCAAAAAATTGCATGATGGTCTGGGCCAGGGGAATCTCAGGATATTTTATTTCTCTACTTACAGTAGTTTTCATTTTCATAGGCCTACAAAAATACAAAACCCCGTGGGATTCCCCCGTTAAAGTTTAAAGGGCTGCTAACAGCGTATTGGCCTTGTAATTGGTTTCCTCCCACTCTTTCTCTGCATCACTTTCCTGGGTAATTCCAGCCCCAGTGTAGAGAAATATGCCCGCTTCGGAAATACTGCCACAACGTAAATTAACATATAAATCAACATCATCCTCTCCTCCAATGGGACCCAAAAAACCTGCGTAATAAGCCCGGTCAAGATTTTCGTTTTTGGAAAGGAAGCTAAGCCCCTCCTTCAGAGGGATTCCACCAACTGCAGGAGTGGGGTGTAGTTTTCTCACCAAATCCTCCAAGACTATTTCTTTTACTTCTACTTTTAAAGCATTGCACAAGTGAACTAAATTTCCCGCCCTGCACGTAAAAGTTTCAGAACATTTTACTGAACTCGGAGAAAAAATCTCATTTAAGCCTGTTTTAAGAGTATCTCTAACCCAGGCTTGTTCACGCTTTTCTTTTTTTCCCCAGTGGTAATTTTCTTTTGTATTGTAGGGGAGAGTTCCCGCCAAGGCCATTGTTGTAAAGCGACCACTTTTATATGAAAATAATCTTTCTGGAGAGGCTCCAATCCAGTTTTCAGCTTTAGGATGATGCCAGTAATAAACTAATGCATTAGGATACAAATAGAGCAGATTATTGAATAGCTTTGGTGGGTCGATGGCTACTTTTTTATGTATTTTTCGAGCGACCACCAGCTTTTTTAGACTTCCGGTTTCAATGGCTTCCTTGGTTCGGTTAACTAAATTGATAAAAGGTTTTTTATCGCCCGATTGATCCATAGCTGGAGGCGCAGCTTTTTTATTAATTTCTTCAGGCCTGCTGAATTCTAAATGATGCTCATTTGGAATATAAACAGCGGGTAAGGGAGCATCAAACCGACTCATCACAAAACCCATAGTTTTTAAATCCTGAGTTGTATGTAATTGATTGTTTTTCTGATAATAGCAATGAACTTGTTTACTGCCAGGTAAGCTGTAAAAAACAAAAGGCTGATTTCTGTTTTTTAGGTTTTCAAATGCTTCAAAAAAATCAGGTAGGCTCATTTACTTTTTTGGTCGCGAAAAAGTGGTTAGTTTACAATGTGAAATTAAATTATCATCACCATCTATAACCTTAATTTCCCATAATTGAATGCTTTTTCCCATGTGCAAAGGTCGAGCGGTGGCTGTAACATAGCCTTTACTCACACCGCGCACATGATTGGCACTAATTTCAATCCCCAGGGTAGCGATCTTAGGATCTCGATTCAAAACAGAAACTGCGGCACTGCCCACGGTTTCAGCGAGAGCTACTGTTGCTCCTCCATGAAGCAATCCATCTAACTGGTGAACCCTTGGCTTCACTGGCATACGGGCTGACAGGAAATCTTCTCCCACGTCGACAAACTCCATTTCTAAGGTCTCCATTAGGTTTCCCTTGGTCAGTGCATTACATATCTTTAAAACGTTCGCTTTATCCATTTTAAATTATAAATAATAAAACCTTTCGCTTGTAAGTAAACGAAAGGTTATTTAACGTGAAAATATTTCAAAATCAGTCTTTGACTTCTTCAAAGTCAACGTCTTGAACATCATCCCCTCCTTTTTCACCTTTTTTGCTATCATTGTTGGGTGGAGGAGTTCCTGCTCCTGCTTCCGATCCTGATTCAGCTTGGGCTTTATACATTTCTTCAGAAGCATTTTTCCAAGCTTCGTTGATTTTCTCCAAGGCGCTATCAATGGCTGAAAGGTCTTTAGACTCGTGTGCTTTTTTAAGTTCCCCCAAAGCTGCTTCGATAGGTCCTTTCTTGTCATCAGATAATTTTTCCCCAAATTCTTTGAGTTGATTTTCTGTCTGAAAGATCATTTGATCAGCACTGTTGAGTTTATCCACTTCCTCTTTTACTTTTTTATCACTTTCAGCATTGGCCTCAGCCTCTTTTTTCATTTTATCAATTTCCTCCTCACTCAGTCCGGAAGAAGCTTCAATTCTAATATCTTGTGACTTTCCTGTAGCTTTGTCGGCCGCGCTTACCTTGATTATACCATTGGCATCAATATCAAAGGTAACCTCGATCTGTGGTGTACCTCTGGGCGCTGGTGGAATGCCATCTAAGTGGAACCTGCCTATGGTTTTGTTATCTGCAGCCATAGATCGCTCTCCCTGAAGTACATGAATTTCTACTGAGGGTTGGTTATCCGCAGCAGTAGAAAATACCTGTGATTTTTTGGTTGGAATGGTCGTGTTAGAATCGATGAGTTTAGTCATAACACTTCCCATAGTTTCTATACCGAGAGAAAGCGGGGTAACATCTAAGAGCAAAACGTCTTTTAAGTCCCCAGTCAAAACACCACCTTGAATGGCGGCACCTATGGCAACTACCTCATCGGGATTTACTCCTTTGGAAGGTTTTTTTCCAAAAAACTTCTCTACTTCTTCTTGGATGATTGGGATTCGTGTTGACCCTCCCACCAAAATTACTTCATCTATTTCATCAGTCGACAAACCTGCGTCTTCCAAGGCTTTTTTTACTGGAGCCATGGAACGTTTCACCAACTTGTCTGAAAGTTGCTCAAACTTGGCTCGTGTCAAGGGAGTAACCAAGTGTTTTGGTCCAGAGGCAGTAGCTGTAACATAAGGTAAGTTAATTTCAGTTTGTGAAGATGAGGACAGTTCAATTTTGGCTTTTTCAGCAGCTTCTTTAAGCCTTTGGAGTGCCATAGGATCCTTTCTAAGGTCTATATTTTCAGCCTTTTTAAAATCATCTGCTAAAAAATCAATTAACACCTGATCGAAGTCATCACCTCCAAGGTGGGTATCTCCGTTGGTTGACAAAACCTCAAACACGCCGTCTCCCAATTCTAAAATAGAAATATCAAAAGTTCCTCCACCTAGGTCATATACGGCAATCTTGCTGTCGCTTCCCCCTTTCTTGTCAAGGCCAAATGCAAGGGCTGCAGCAGTTGGTTCATTGATAATTCGCTGTACCTTTAAACCTGAAATTTCACCAGCTTCCTTAGTGGCCTGCCGTTGGGCATCGTTAAAATAGGCCGGAACGGTAATTACAGCTTCAGTGACGTCTTGCCCTAAATAGTCTTCGGCTGTCTTTTTCATTTTCTGCAATATCATAGCAGAGAGCTCTTGTGGAGTATATAACCGACCGTCGATGTCCACACGCGGGGTATCATTGTCTCCCTTGACTACTTTGTAGGCAACCGTTTTAGCGTCATTGGTAGACTCTGAAAACTTATTACCCATGAATCTTTTTACTGAGGATATGGTTTTGGTAGGATTGGTCACCGCTTGTCTTTTGGCTGGGTCCCCTACTTTTATTTCGCCACCCTCAACAAATGCTATTACAGAGGGTGTAGTTCTTTTTCCTTCAGCATTGGGGATGACTACAGGCTCCTTACCTTCCATTACAGAGACACATGAGTTGGTGGTTCCCAAGTCGATTCCTATAATTTTACTCATAATTTTTTTTTTACGAATATATAATATTCAAGCATTGTGCCATTTTTATATTTGTGACAGCTTGTCATATTTATTCTAATTAGAAAGATGGGTATTTTTACGTCATAAAAACAAAAAAAACTACTTTTATAGGCGATATGTCAAACGCCAAGAATAATTATACTAGAATTACGACGAATACTTTGGCTGAATTAAAGTCCGGAGGAAGAAAAATTGCCATGCTGACCGCCTATGACTACACCATGGCAGGCATCATTGATAAAGCAGGGATTGATGTCATTTTGGTAGGGGATTCCGCCTCGAATGTTATGGCAGGACATGAAACTACATTACCCATAACCTTAGACCAAATGATATATCATGCTGCCAGTGTTGTACGGGGGGTAAAAAGAGCTTTAGTCGTGGTAGATCTTCCATTTGGTGCTTATCAGGCTGACTCCAAAGAAGCACTTCGCTCCGCCATCAGAATAATGAAAGAATCTGGAGCACATGCTGTAAAACTGGAAGGTGGATATCAAATTCAAGAATCTATAGAACGTATTCTTCAAGCGGGAATTCCCGTAATGGGACATCTGGGATTAACCCCTCAATCCATTTATAAGTTTGGCACCTACAGTGTACGAGCAAAGGAGGGGTCCGAGGCAGAGCAATTAATCAAAGATGTTGAAATGCTTGAAAAAGCGGGGTGTTTTGGAATTGTTGTAGAAAAAATTCCTGCAAAATTGGCCGAAAAAATAACGAAGAAAGTGACCATTCCTATAATAGGTATAGGGGCAGGTGCAGCGGTTGACGGCCAAGTTTTGGTGGTAAATGATATTTTGGGTATGAACAAAGAGTTCAGTCCGCGATTTTTACGCAGGTACCTGGATCTCGATGAAGCCATCTCAGGCGCTGTAAAAGCATATACCCAGGATGTCAAAAATCAAGACTTCCCAAATGAAAATGAACAGTATTAGTATCTTCCTTTTATTGTGATCAATATTCTATACGAAGACAACCATCTCATTGCTGTAAACAAAGCTGCTGGGGAATTGGTTCAAGGGGACAAAACTGGTGATGAACCATTGGCCGATAAAATAAAAGCCTACCTCAAGAAAAAATACAATAAACCGGGTACTGTATTCTTGGGGGTAATCCATCGGCTGGATCGTCCTACCAGTGGCGTAGTTCTTTTTGCACGTACCTCCAAAGCACTCACCCGCCTCAATCAGCAGTTTAAAGAAAGACAAGCCCATAAAACTTACTGGGCCATAGTAAATCATGGGATAAACCCTCCCACAGGGACGCTGACCCATTGGTTGAAAAGGAATCCAAAGATGAATAAATCGTTTGCCCACGAGCACGAGGTTCAAGAATCAAAGAAATCCATACTCCACTTCAAGAAAATATTTGACTTGGATCGCTACAGTGTTTTAGAGATTGTACTTGAGACAGGAAGGCACCATCAAATCAGAAGTCAGCTAACGCACATAGGTTTTCCAATAAAAGGTGATCTAAAATACGGTGCAAAAAGAAGTAATCCTGACGCCAGTATTGATTTGCATGCCAGAACATTGACCATTGAACACCCCACAAAAAAAAACAGCATCAAAATAACAGCGCCAACGCCCGCTAAACCTCAATGGAATTTCTAGCCTTACGATTGATAATCTTAGCTTTCTCGCGAATGATGTCGGCTACAGGACGATTTTCTATTTTACTCTCTAACCATGACAATACATCTAAATACAAGAAAGCACGTCTTTCGTAGGGATCATTTTCATATATTTTTAACGACTTATGAAGCTTTGCAAAAGCAGATTTTAACTCATGGGGATAGATGTCACCCAAGGACCTAACAAAACGAATCATTGCTTTTTGAACCTCGTGTAAATCGTCCATTTTAATCAAAAATTTATAGGTTTCCCTCAGGTGGGCTTCTAAATGATAATCAAAACCAGCTTCATAGTGCGCTACTAGGCTTAAGACACGGGTAAAACACAGGAGGTCTTCTCGCATCTTCAAATGCTTATTATTAGTTATTTTATTTAAATAAACGATACAATTTTCGTGATCCTCCACACCAAAAAACAAACATGCAATCTTGTAATAGAACATCATCACATGGTGGGGATCAATCTGATTTTTAAATTTTTCAATTCCACGAATAACCTCTGGAACTGTGGTGAGCCCTTTTTCAAACTCTCCTTGAAGAAAGCACAAGTTAAAACGGTTGTTGTAAGCATACAAAAAACTCAAAGCAGACAGATTATCATTTTTTGGAAATTCCTCGGATTGAATTCTGTCCATCATATTGTGGAGCGTCATTTTAAACTTTTCGGGGTATTTGATCAATGCCAAAGACTCTAGTAAGTAGTTGTTTCCCTTCAGATAAAAAACAGGGTGAATTGAAATCATTTCAGGATGATCGTTGAACATTTCGACCCATTTGCTGGAGTATTTAAAACACGAAAGAAAATCTTGTACCAAAAAACTATACCAAACATGGGCTTTATAATACCAGAGTTTTTCTCTGAATCCCAATTTATCCAGTCCGATATTTGGCATGCGTTCGTAGAAAAATTTTGTGATTTCTCTAAATTCATCATCACTTTTAGCATATCCCGTTTTGATGAGTTGCTCGTAGAGTAAAAGCGAGAGGTTGGACAACTGACTGGTAATATCATTGTGGGTCCTCAAATCATCTGCCTGTTCAATTAATTCCTGAGCACGATTACTCAAACTACGGGTGATGTACTGAGATTCTATAAGTTTCTCAAACTCAACAATGTCGTAAGCGGCGTATTTCTCCTCATTTTTTAAGGCTAATACTTTGACTTTATCTAATATTTTAAGACTTAATTTATACAATCCCTTTTGATATAGAATTACCGCAAAATCCATTTGTTCTCGGATTTGTATGCGAATGTTCTGGTGAATGGGGTTTAACCTGAGACTAATTAAGATCTGCTTGTACAAATGTGCCTTGAGATTAGAAAGTTGCTGTTTAGTAACAATTCCTTTTACCAGAATGGCTTTTTCACTGTACTTGTCTAACTTATCCAAAAAACTGAAAAGACTTAGGAATTTTGCATTGTTGTTTGAGCCCATTCGCCCTACATACAATTTGAACTGACGCTTTTCCGACTTGGTAAGTGACTTAATAAGCTGAAATAAATTGTCTTTTTGATCATTAATCATTGTAACAAAAACTAATTTAAATTGTTGTTTATTAGTAACTTAAACACAAAACAAAGGTAGAGAATATTGTAATAAAATTAAGCAATTAATCTTAGTATTTACCATTTCACGCTACATTCGTTATGCATTAATAATTTAAACACCAATGGCCCAAGGGCAAGTACAAATATTTGATACCACTTTACGAGACGGAGAACAGGTCCCGGGATGTAAACTGGACACCAAAAATAAACTCATAATTGCAGAGCGATTGGATGAATTAGGAGTTGATGTATTGGAGGCCGGTTTTCCAATATCCAGCCCGGGCGACTTTGACTCTGTCATTAAAATTGCGCAGCTGATAAAAAACGCAAGGGTTTGTGGATTAACACGTGCAGTAAAAAAAGATATTGAAGTGGCTGCCGAAGCCCTTAAAGATGCAAAAAAATCAAGAATTCACACTGGTATTGGCACTTCCAATGCCCACATCAGGTACAAATTCAAGTCCAATCGTGAAGACATTCTTGAGAGGGCCACCGGTGCCGTCAGCTATGCCAAAAGTTTTGTAGAAGATATTGAGTTTTATGCCGAGGACGCTGGAAGAACAGACAATGAATTTCTCGCCAGGGTTTGTGAGGCCGTGATCAAATCTGGTGCCACTGTGCTGAATATTCCTGATACCACAGGGTATTGTTTACCTGAAGAATACGGTGCAAAAATTAAATATTTAAAGGATAATGTAAAAGACATTGACAAGGCCACACTTTCTTGTCATTGCCATAATGATTTGGGACTGGCAACCGCTAACTCCATCGCAGGGGTAATCAACGGGGCGAGGCAAATTGAATGCACCATTAATGGAATTGGTGAAAGAGCAGGGAATACCTCATTAGAGGAGGTTGTTATGATAATGCGGCAACACCCCGATTTAAAATTGGATACCAACATCAATGCAAAGCTCCTCTTTTCAACCAGTAAATTGGTTTCTGAGAGTATGGGCATGCCTGTTCAACCCAATAAAGCCGTTGTGGGTGCCAATGCATTTGCTCACAGCTCGGGAATTCATCAAGACGGGGTCATCAAAAAACGTGAAACCTATGAAATCATTGACCCCCAAGATGTAGGAGTAACAGAATCTGCTATTGTACTAACCGCTAGAAGTGGTCGGGCAGCCCTGGCCTACCGGGCTAAGAATATAGGTTTTGAGTTAGACAAACTTCAATTGGACAAGGTTTATAGCGAATTTTTAAAAATAGCGGACCAACAAAAAGAAGTCAATGACGATGAAATACCAAAAATCATAAAAGCCTGCGGGTTTTAATCGTTTTACTAATTTACCTTTACCCTCTGTTAAATATCACTAAATTAGGATTGTAAAAATATACCAATACAAATGAAAAAAACACTTTTTGACAAAGTCTGGGACAAACATGTAGTGCAGCAAATTGACCAAGGGCCCGACGTGCTTTTTATCGATCGGCACATGGTCCATGAGGTGACTAGCCCTGTAGCCTTTTTGGGCTTAAAAAAAAGAAAATTAAAAGTGATGTTTCCCGAAAAAACATTTGCAACAGCAGATCACAATACCCCTACCGAAAACCAGCACTTGCCTGTAAAAGATCCTCTTTCTGCTAAGCAATTGTATGCTTTAGAAAAAAATTCTTTGGAACACGACATTTCCTTTTGGGGATTGGGACACAAAAAAAATGGAATAGTACACGTAGTTGGTCCAGAATACGGCATCACCTTACCTGGCGCCACCATCGTCTGTGGTGACTCCCACACCTCTACCCATGGCGCATTCGGTGCTATTGCTTTTGGGATTGGCACTTCGGAGGTTGAAATGGTATTATCTACACAGTGCATACTCCAACCCAAACCAAAAAAAATGATGATCACCATCAATGGTGACCTCCAAAAAGGGGTGACCCCAAAAGATGTCGCACTTTTTATCATATCGCAACTCACCACCTCTGGTGCCACAGGACACTTTGTCGAATACGCAGGAGAGGTGTTTAAAAATATGACCATGGAAGGTAGAATGACCGTTTGTAACCTCAGCATTGAAATGGGTGCTCGTGGCGGTATGATTGCCCCTGATGAAAAAACTATTCATTATATAAAAGACAGAGAGTTTACCCCAAAAGGTGATGCTTGGAACAAAGCCTTGGACTATTGGCAAGATCTCTATACAGACGAAGGTGCTCAGTTCGACAAGAAGTTCTTCTTCGAAGGTAAAGAAATAGAACCCATGATCACATTTGGGACAAACCCTGGCATGGGAATCGGAATCTCCAAACACATCCCGACTGCTGATACAATTGAAGGTGGCACAGCAACCTATCAGAAGTCGCTGAGCTATATGGGATACAATGAGGGAGAAAGTATGATTGGTAAAGACATAGATTTTGTGTTTATTGGGAGTTGTACCAATGGAAGAATTGAAGACTTTCGCGCCTTTACCGAAATTGTAAAAGGCAGAAAAAAAGCAGAAAATGTAACTGCGTGGCTTGTTCCTGGATCGCACAAAGTGGAAGAGGCTATCAAAGAAGAAGGACTTTTAGACATACTCCAAGCCTCAGGGTTTGAGCTCAGAGAGCCAGGATGCTCCGCTTGCTTGGCCATGAACGACGACAAGGTACCCAATGGTAAATATGCTGTGAGTACTTCAAACAGAAATTTTGAGGGCAGGCAAGGGCCAGGGTCAAGAACATTATTGGCGAGTCCAATAATGGCGGCCGCAGCGGCCGTAACTGGTAAGTTAACCGACCCAAGAACTTTAATGAATTCCTAATGGCATACGATAAATTTAACATCCTCAACAGCACTGCAGTGCCCCTACCAATTGAAAATGTCGATACAGATCAAATTATTCCAGCACG
>PBCE01000021.1 GCA_002716845.1 Flavobacteriaceae bacterium
GGAATCGAACCTGTATCTAAAGTTTAGGAAACTCTTGTTCTATCCGTTGAACTACGGAGCCGAAATTTAAATTTTTGTAATATAAATACTCTACATTTAATTTTTTAAAAAAACTAAATGAAATTATTGAATTCCATTTTATTATTTGCTTTCGCCTTGTCGTTAGGGTGTTCTCCTCTTAAAAAATATGAACATACTCGGGAGAGATTTAATGATGATGTTAAAAAACTATTGGTATTGGAAGAATATAAAAAATGGGATGATTATTATCTGTTTGTGGGAAGTTCAAGTATTCGTAGGTGGGATAATATCGCCCAAGATATGCATCCCTTCAGATCTGTAAAAAGAGGATATGGAGGCGCGCATTTCTATGACCTGATCCATTTTACAAAAATTTTGGTTGCGCCGCATCAGCATGCCAAAGCACTGCTTTGTTTTGTAGGGAACGATATTTCGGGAGCTGAGACTGATCTCAGCCCAAACCAAGCCTTTAGGCTTTTTAAGTTCTTTAAAAATCAAGTGCATGGGCTTTTTCCTGACCTTCACATATATTTTATTGAAATTACGCCTACCCCAGCCCGATGGAATGTTTGGAATCAAATTTCATCCTTTAATATTAAGGTAAAAAATTACGCTTCCTTACATCCAAAAGTTAAATTTATTAGTACCCAGTCACAATTTTTAGGGGATAATGGGAGGCCCATACCCCGCCTTTATGTGAGCGACAGTTTACATCTTAGTGAGGATGGATATGAAGTTTGGTCCAAGGCAATTAAACAAAATCTAACAAAAAATGACCTGTAAATCGCAGACTATTTCTTTTTGGTCATTCACATCGTCCTTTTAAAACCTTTCAGCGGGGATTTGAATGCAGTTGACGGGTGTCATTTTTGAATAAATATTTTGTACTTTTTACAAAGAAATAATAATATGCTAAAACGATATCAATACCTGATTCTAATTGTTGTTTCTGTGGTGGCAGTCAGGCTGTCTGCGCAGGACTATGGATACATTGAAAATATTGGTTATTACGGTGAATTGATCAACGATGCCTATCAAAAAGAACGCTGTAAAATAGACCTATACTACCCAAAAACTATAAAAAACTTTCCTACTGTGGTGTGGTTTCATGGAGGTGGATTAAAAAACGGAAGTAAAGATATTCCTGAACAATTAAAAGAACAAGGTATGGCTGTGGTGGCAGTCAATTACAGGCTACACCCCAAAGTGAAGGCACCAGTTTATATAGAAGATGCCGCCGCCGCAGTGGCTTGGACTTTTAAAAACATTGACCGTTATGGGGGTGATCCGGATAAAATTATAATCAGCGGTAGCTCGGCTGGTGGTTATTTGACGATGATGATAGGAATGGATAAAAGTTACCTGGCAAAGCACCAAATCGATGTCGATAAAGTATTGGCTTTATTACCTTTAACGGGCCACGCCATTACCCACTTTACAGTAAGAGCTGAAAATAATATATCGAAAAAACAACCCATAATAGATGAATATGCACCCCTATATCATGTCAGGGCCGATGCTCCCCCGATAGTGCTTTATACAGGTGACTCCCAATTAGAGAAGTTGGGGCGCACTGAAGAAAATGCCTACATGATGAGAATGCTTAAAGTGGCGGGGCATCAAAATGTAAAACATATTATTTTGGGGGGCTACGGTCATTCGATCAAAAATCCTGCACTACCATTAATTATTAAAGAGATAAAAAACTTGACTCATGAAGAAAACAAACTCAATTAAAACTGCTGTATTTTTCACCTTTATTTTTTACCTGCTCTTTTTCTTGCGACCCACTGCTATTTTTTCCCAAAATTCTCCTGCAGATGCTCCCACTTTAAAGGGTAAAAACATTGTATATGTGTACGGAGGAATGGAAGGGCATTGGCCAGCTGAAAGTGTAGATTTAATTGTACCTAAACTTAGGGCTGAGGGAGCCAATGTGAAGGTCTTTGATAAAATTTCTGTTTATAAAAATGAAAAGTTAATGTCAGAGACAGACCTTATCATTCAGACGTGGACTTCGGGAAAAATTACAAAAAAACAATTCCAAGGACTTGAAAAAGCCATAATGAATGGAACTGGGTTTGCTGGCTGGCACGGCGGTATGGGAGATGCTTTTCGTGATAACCTAAAATACCAATTGATGGTAGGTGGGCAATTTGTGTCCCATCCTGGGGGCAAAATTGATCATCAAATAAATATAATTGATCAAGATGACCCAATTATCCTAGGTATTTCAGATTTTGAGCTTAAAAAAACTGAGCAGTATTATATGTTGATCGACCCTAATATTAAAGTTTTGGCCATTTCAGAGTTTGATAGAGCGCGCTACAGTAAACCTGGAAAAAACGAAAATAAGGTTACCGGGAGCACCATGCCCGTAGTTTGGAAAAAAAACTATGGGAAAGGAAGAATCTTTTATTCCTCCATTGGTCACAATATCAGCGATTTTGATGTTCCTGAAGTATTGACCATGCAAATGAGGGGATTTCGCTGGGCTGCTGAGGGAAAATATCACCCACAGGAAAACATAATTTCACCCATATATAGCAAATGAGAAATGTATCAATTCCTTTTTCTTTTTAGAAAATAATACTCATTTTAGTAATTTAAAAATTGAATCGTTCCCTGTAAATTTTTGAAAGAGAAAGAAACTTATTTTATTAAATGATAGCAATAGGATATGATATAGGCAGCTCCTTTGTTAAGGCTGCTTTGGTAGATGATGAAACAGGAAAGTCTATAGCAAGGGCTAGGGTCCCCGAAATAGAAATCCCCATTGAAGCCCAAGTATCGGGATGGGCAGAACAAGACCCTAACCTTTGGTGGAAGTATCTTTGTGATGCAACCAAAATCCTGCTAAACAAAGCAGAAATAAGTGGAAACCAAATATCAAGCATTGGTATTTCCTACCAAATGCACGGATTGGTTTTGGTGGATCAGCAATTAAAAGCCTTGAGAAATGCCATTATTTGGTGTGATAGCAGAGCGACTCCCTTTGGTGAAAAGGCGAATAAAAACTTAGGAGAGCATTACAGTCAGGCGCAGCTGCTAAATTCCCCAGGTAATTTTACTGCTTCCAAACTTGCTTGGGTCATTGAGAACGAGCCCGCTTTATATCAGAACGTTTATAAATTCATGTTGCCAGGGGACTTCCTTGCGGCACAGCTTTCGGGAGTTGCTCAGACCACCATTACGGGTTTGTCTGAAGGGATTTTTTGGGATTTTAAAAATGACCAAATCGCGGATGCCCTTTTTAATTATTTCAAAATTGATCCGGCCATGGTTCCCGATATCGTCCCGAACTTTACTCCACAGGCATCAGTTTCTATGGCCGCTTCAAAGGCAACAGGACTTATCGAAGGAACTCCCATTACTTATCGTGCGGGTGATCAGCCGAACAATGCCTACACCCTGGGTGCAAGAAGCGCCGGCGATGTAGTGGCTACAGGGGGCACTTCAGGAGTCGTCTATGCATTGACCGATCAATTATCCGGCCTTGAATTGACCAAAGTCAACACCTTTGCCCACGTGGATTACCAACCTAATAAAAAAATGTTTGGAAAACTCCTCAACCTCAATGGAGCTGGAATTCAATACCGCTGGCTGCACCAATTGATGGGAAATATTGGCTACGAACAATTAAATCTCAGTGCTGAAAAGGCACCCATAGGGAGCAAAGGATTGAGTGTTTTTCCTTTTGGAAATGGTGCCGAGCGCATGTTGGACAACAAAATTGTTAATGGTCATATCAGCAATATCAATTTCAACATTCACAACAACGACTGTATGGTTCGGGCCACTTTAGAAGGGATTGCCTTCGCCATGGTCTTTGGAATCGAAATATTAAAAAATGATGGGGTGATTATTGAGAATTTAAAAGTAGGAAATGACAATCTATTTCTCTCGGATGTATTTTCACAAACAATTGCAGACACTTTGGGAATTTCTATTCAGATGCTTGAAGCCACAGGGGCAGAGGGTGCCGCAATGGCTAGTATCGCGTGGTTAAATGGTTCAGAAAACAACACCCAAAGTAGTACTTCAAAAACCATTGTACCCAACCCTAAAGTTGAGGAGGAGAGCTTGGCAGCCTTTGAAAAATGGAAAAATCTACTATTAAAAAATATCATATAAAAATGGAAAATCATTATTTCAAAGACATCAATCAGATTAAATTTGAGGGTAAGGAATCCGATAATCCCTTGGCTTTTAAGTTTTATGACCCAGAAAAAAAGGTGATGGGAAAGTCCATGCGCGAACACTTTAAGTTTGCAATGGCCTACTGGCACAGTATGAATGACAATGGAGCAGATCCTTTTGGACGATTGACCAATCATTACCCTTGGAATCAGGAGAGAGACGTGCTGCAACAGGCGAAAAATCGTGCTGATGCGGCCTTTGAGTTCCTACATAAAATGGGCTTTGATTATTTTTGTTTTCACGATATCGATCTAATCGCTGAGGGTTCTTCTTTGGCAGCAACTGAAAAAAGGGTGGGTAAGATCGCCACTTATATAAAAGAAAAACAGCAACAAAATGGCCTAAAGGTCCTTTGGGGAACTGCGAATTGTTTTTCAAATCCAGTCTATATGAACGGTGCGATCACCAACCCAGATTTTAGGGTGGCTTCCAGGGCCGCTGCACAGATCAAAATTACTTTTGACACCGCCATGGAATTGGGCGCTGAAAACTATGTGTTCTGGGGAGGTAGAGAAGGGTATTTGTCTTTGTTAAATACCGACATGAAACGTGAGTTGGATCATCTGGGAACTTTTTTCAATAAAATGGTGGACTATGCCAAACAACAGGGGTTTAAAGGAAACTTTTTTATCGAACCTAAACCTGCTGAGCCCACCAAGCACCAATACGATTTTGACGCCGCAACGGTAGTGGGCTTTTTAAACCAGTACGATCTTCAAGACCATTTTAAATTAAACATAGAAGTGAATCACGCGACTTTAGCACAACACACTTTTGAACACGAATTGCAGGTCGCCGCTAATGCCGAGATGTTGGGAAGCATTGACGCCAACCGAGGAGACCAACAAAATGGTTGGGATACCGATCAATTTTCCATAAATCTCTACGAAACCATTGAGGCGATGTTGGTTTTTCTAAGATCAGGAGGGCTCCAAGGGGGGGGAATTAATTTTGATGCAAAAGTCAGAAGAAACTCCACTGATCTTGAAGATTTATTTATTGCCCACATTCAGGGAGCCGATACATTTGCCAGGGGGCTGGTTGCTGCAGAACACATTTTGGTAAACACCCCCTATTCAAAGATGTTGAAGGAGCGCTATCAATCCTATGATGGTGGTGACGGAAAAGGATTTGAAAAAGGGGAATTGTCCATTGAAGACCTTTATAAAATAGGTTTAGAACAAGGAGATATTCCCTCCAAAAGTGGAAAACAAGAGCTTTATGAAAGTATTATTGCCAATAGTTTTTGAGTCGGTTTCAATAATATTTATAAATTGTAGTGAAATAAACCAAATATTTACTGATTATGAAATCTAAATTGTTTAACGCGAGTTGTTTTGCGCTGATAACTACTGCCATGACTTTTGCAGTAAGAGCCAAAATTGAATTGGTTTTCAACAATGATTACGAACTAACATTAGAACAAATAGGCATTGCTTTTGGCCCTGCTTTCTATGGGTTTACATTGGCCATGATCATCGGAGGTTTTTTAGTTGACCTTTTTGGAATGAAGAAAATTATGAATATGGCTTTTTTTGGACATCTTGTAGGAATTGTATTAACCCTATTTGCCCGTGATTTTTGGATCCTTTTCTCAGGGACATTACTGATTGGAATTGGCAATGGAATGGTCGAAGCGGCATGTAACCCTCTAATTGCCACTTTGTATCCCAATGAAAAAACAAAGATGCTTAACCGTTTCCATGTCTGGTTTCCCGGCGGAATAGTGATCGGCAGTATCCTGGCCTATCTGATTGTTGATATTATGGGAATGAGCTGGATGGTCCTGGTGGGCACTCTCTTTATTCCATTAATAATTTATATTTTCCTTTTTAGAGGACAAGAGTTCCCTGCTACCGAACGGGTCTCGAGTGGTGTAACCTACCAAGACATGCTCAAGGCTTGTTTTGCCAACCCATTGTTTTGGTTTATAGGTTTTTGTATGTTACTTACTGCCTCTACGGAGTTGGCCACTACACAGCGAATTTCATCGCTGTTGGAAGAAACCGTTTCTAACCCCATTTTGATATTGGCATTTATCAATGGTATAATGATGTTGGGAAGACTTTTTGCTGGAGATGTTGTCCATCGTTTAAGCATAACAAAGATGTTGCTGTTTTCTGCAGTATTTTCATTTTTAGGATTGTTGTGGTTGTCAAGCGCTACAGGAGCAGCCTCTTTTATGGCAGCTGCAGTATTTGCTATTGGAGTCTGCTATTTCTGGCCCACCATGCTTTCTTTTGTTGCGGAAAAAATTCCAAGCAGTGGTGCCTTAGGCCTTTCTTTGATGGGAGGACTGGGAATGTTTTCTGTGGCCATTGTCTTGTGGGCAATGGGGCTGGTAATGGACATGGATGCCTCTGGTTCTGATACCCTCTACCGAATGGCATTGCTTCCCGCCATACTCATTGTACTTTTTGGTGCACGCCTTGTGGTGGAATTGAAAGAAGCCAAGTCTTAAACTATACATTTTTGTGAAATGGGAAAGACTATTGCTTTCCCATTTTTTTATTTTTATGATGAAATATCTTTTTTTAATGTTGGGTGGAGGACTCCTTCTGGCTCAAAAAAAAATGGATCCAAAACTGACTGAAGTATGGGACCCAATTCCTGAAATGGTAAGTCCAGGAGATGTAAAAACACCTCCCAGTGATGCGGTTGTTTTATTTGATGGTACCAGCCTTTCCCAATGGACCAACGCGCGAACTGGTGGACCTGCTGGATGGCAGATCAACCCCGACGGATCCATGACGGTAAAGAGCGATGGGGGTATTCAAACCACAGAAGAGTTTGGATCCGTGCAGTTTCATATTGAGTGGAAAACCCCAAAACAAATCAAGGGAACGGGTCAAGGAAGGGGCAACAGTGGGGTCACTTTTCAAAGGCGGTTTGAAATTCAGATTTTAGACAGTTACCACAACCCCACCTATTCTAATGGACAGGCAGCATCACTCTACAAACAACATATTCCTTTGGTGAATGCCAGTCGGCCCCCAGGAAAGTGGCAGCACTATGATATAGTTTTTATGGAGCCAAAATACGATACAGATGGCGAACAGATAAAAGCAGGAACTTTTACCGTTTTTCACAACGGGATTCTTGTTATAAATAATGTTGAAATATTGGGTACTACAGAGTTTAGGGGGCACCCTAAACTAGGCCTAGATGAAATTTCAAGTTATATGCCAGGAGAAAGTAGAAAGAAAAACATCTACCTCCAAGATCACGGGAATCCAGTTTCCTTTCGAAATATTTGGTTGAGAAAATTAGAGTAATTTTACAGAGTGTTTTATTTCCAAAAAAGTCATTCATTAATTTACATTACCATTTTTCTAATATTAGGGTGCCTATCTTGTGCCCAAGAGAAAACCAATGATAGAGACTACCAAGCCGTGATTGATCATAAAAAAAACAGTAACTTTTTTGATGCCCTTAGACTGCGGACTGATTTGAATTATAATACCCAAAAAAGGATATTGTATACCACCCTATCAGATATTGATGTTTTTGGTCTAAATTACAAACAAACCAACATGACTTTGGAATACGTGATCAGAGACCGCCTGCACACCGCAATTTTCCTGAATCAAGAAAAAAACTTATTGGAATCTATGGATGGGTCAAGGTTTAATTTGCCCCAAAATGTGAAGGCAACAGCACTGACCGACGCGGTTGTGAATCTGATAGGAGGGATGTACTACGGAGCAGCTGAAGTCGAAGCATTAGCCCAATAAATCACAAAATATATATTTTATCTCAGCAGCAATCTGGAGCGATAGTTCGTCGTATGTTCCCGCCTCTTTTGGAGTATCGTCTGCAGCTTTGGGATCCTCGTAGGGCAGCGAAATTCTCTTTTCCGAACCGAGGATAAACGGACAGTTTTTATCGACATCATTACAAGTCATCACAGCGGCAAAATTATTTTTGGGGTTGGGATAATCGTCATAAATTTTTGAAAAAACAACGATGGGTGTTTTATTTTCATGATAGCTGAGTTCATAGTGGGGGTTTTCTCCTCCAGGATTTAATAGTGTAAAACCCATGCGTTTAAAAGATGCAATAGTGCGCTCATTGCAAGCTGTGATCTCTGTACCCCCAGAAAAACAATTGACGTTATACCCGTAAAAATCAGCGATAACCTTTGCCCAAACTTGGGAAAGCTGACTCCTGCGAGAGTTGTGTGTACATATAAAATTGAGTTGAGGAATTACTTTCTGTTGGTTTTTTAAAATTAAATACTCCTTAATGGGCTTTAGTAAATCCTTCCGATCGACAGTGACGGAGTCTTTATCCAATTGGTAGATGCGTTCAAATACTGATATTTTCATACCACAAAACTAAAGGATGATGCTTTGATTATATTCAAATCAAGTTTAAATAATTGCTAACATTTACCTATAATCACTAATTTAGAAAACAATCATTTAATAAGAAAACCATGTCTATCAATTTAAAACGATCTGCTTTGTTGTTGTCATTACTCTTTATATTAATTAATTGCGACAAAAAGGAGGAATCTGCCCAACCCAACATCATTATTGTTTACATGGATGACTTGGGTTATGGTGACGTCAGCTACAATGGAGCTCAAAAATTACAAACCCCCAACATGGATGCAATGGCCTTGGCGGGGATGAGATTTAACAAAGGTTATGCTACTTCGGCAACTTGTACACCCAGTCGCTATGGTTTGTTAACAGGCGTATACCCATGGCGTGAAAAAAGAGCTAAAATTCTTCCAGGAACAGCCCCGCTTATCATAGAAACAGATCAGATGACGATTCCCAAAATGCTAAAACAAAAGGGCTATCACACGGCCATAATCGGTAAGTGGCACCTGGGCTTGGGCGCCGGGAATGTCAACTGGAATGAGCCGGTGAGCCCTGGGCCCAATCAGGTAGGGTTTGATTATTCCTATATATTAGCCGCAACCCAAGATAGGGTTCCTACGGTTTACATAGAAAACGGAAGGGTCGTTCGCTTAGACCCCAATGACCCGATTGAGGTTGACTATAGTAAAAATTTTGAGGGGGAGCCTACAGGTCTTGAAAACCCAGAACTGTTAACCATGAAATGGCACCATGGTCACAACAATAGTATCGTCAACGGAATCCCGAGAATAGGCTTTATGAAAGGGGGCGCTGCTGCCAAATGGAGTGATATAGATATGGCAGATCATTTTTTAAAAGGAGTCAAACAATACATCAAAAAACAAAAAAACACGCCTTTCTTTTTGTACTACCCTATGCAGCAACCTCACGTGCCAAGAACCCCCCATCCCAGATTTGAGGGAATCTCGGAATTGGGACCTCGAGGGGACGCCATTGTAGAGGCAGATTGGTGTTTGGGTGAATTGAAAAAAACACTTGAGGAAAAGGGGATACTGGAAAATACACTCATTATTTTTACCAGTGACAATGGTCCAGTACTCAACGATGGATACTACGATGACGCAGATATAAAAAATGGAGATCACACTCCGTGGGGCTCCTTCCGAGGTGGAAAGTACAGCCTGTTTGAGGCGGGTACGCGCGTACCTTTTTTCACCTATTGGAAAGGAAAAATACAGGCGGGAGAGTCTGATGCCATGGTATGTCAATTAGACTTTTTGTCCTCATTGGCGGAATTGGTCGGCAGTGATGTCAGATCAGAGGACGGGCTACCATTGATGAATCTGTTGATGGGGAAATCCAAAACAGGGAGGAACGAGTTAATCATCGAGGCGAATACACGTACGGCTTTTAAAAAAGGAGATTGGGTCATGATTCCGCCCTACAAGGGTCCAGTCAAGAATCAGAGGGTTAATATTGAATTGGGGAACGATTCCGGTTTTCAGTTATACCACTTGGGTGAAGATATTGGACAGCAAAAAAATTTGTCAGCGACCCACCCAGAGAAATTACAAGAACTCCTCACAGCATTTGAAGTTATAAGGGGAAAAGAATATGGAAAAACAGAGCGATTGGAATTGAAATAAATCACAATTTTCTTAAATACCCCAGCTATTCTCGCACAAAATTCGCTTTTTCTGTCGTTTGCTTGTAAACGATTTTATCCAAGGTATTCTGATTTTTTGCCGCTGAATCTATTCTATCTTCATCTTCCACGGACAGTCTTTTAAAAAGTAATAACCTAAAATCCATCAACGTCTCGCCTGTTTTTTTTATTCCTTTGAGGGTGAGTAATCCCTTTCCCGCTTCGAGATGCATTACCCCCAGGTTTAGCGGTTTAAAATCCTTGACATACGACTCTTTTCTTTTCACTCGGTCTTCGGCAGCACCATATTCTTCAAGATCGTGAACTTCGGTTATTTGTCCCTGTATTTTAGTTTTTCCAAAGCCAAGCTCAAACACCGAGCCTAACGCATCTTGGTTACAACTGTAGTAAACGGTGACCTCAAAATCTCCAGAATGGGGTACGGCGACATTCCAGACCAGCGAGTCGTTAACGTTGACCCAATGAGTGAAATAGCTACAATTTGGATAGCGGTTGGAGCGTTTTATGGATCCCGTTGCAGTTCCGTCCCTTGCGGGAATTTGGGTAGTTTGTAAACTGGGATGACCAATGTAGAAGGGGCGTTCGTCTTTTAATGGCAATTCACTTAAAACCTCTTTTTTCCATCGTATTTTTTGTTGTTTTAGCTGCGCTAAAATTTGAGGCTTTTCGATGCTTATATCATTGGTTTGGTGGGGATCAACATTCATATCAAACAACTGATTGGTGTTGTCTAACCGGTAGTTTTGATTTCTAACACTCAGTTTTCCCAACCAGTAGTTGAATATATAACGGTCATTCCAGCTGGGGTTTTCTTGGGTAATGAGTGGTTTTAGACTCTTTCCATCCAAGGTATTTTTTGCTTTGTGATCAATACCTATCATGTCCACAAGGGTGGGAAGTAAATCGATACCACTGGCAATTTCTTTTATGATTTTTCCTTGGGGAATTTTCCCTAACCACTGCATTATCATTGGGCTGCGAACCCCTCCCTCATCTGTACTTCCTTTGATTCCTTTCATTTCTCCATTCCATCGGAAACCATTTGGGCCATTATCTGATAAATAGATAACAATAGTATTTTCCGTCAGATTATTTTTATCTAATTGTTCTATTATTCGGCCGACATTCCAATCGATGTTCTCACACATGGCCAAAGCTGCTCGCGCGTGGTCGATTTCTTCTTGCGTTTTATAAGGACCACGGTGGCCCTCTTGATACAGCTCTTTGTTTTTAAATTTTTCCCAGAAGCGATCAGGTACCTGCATGGGACTGTGTGGGGTGTTGTAGGGGAGGTAAAGAAAGAAGGGTTTGTTTTTATTTTTATTAATAAAATCGATAACTCGCTGGGTCAAATCATCGGTAATAAATCCGTCACCCCTTACCAGTGTTCCATTGTGTTCTAATACGGGATTGTAATAATTTCCCCAATGGCCAGAACAAAACCCATAGAAATCATTAAAACCCCTACTGTTGGGGTGATAGGGTGCTTGCATGCCGTTGTGCCATTTACCATAAGCGGCGGTCTGGTATCCTGCAGTTTTTAATACTTCAGCTAAGGTTTGTTCGTCCTCATCCAGTCGTTCTCCGCCAGCGCTGGTTCGGTAGACCCCACCACGAACATGATGCCTTCCTGTGAGCAGTTCTGCACGAGTGGGAGAGCAAACAGGACTCACATAAAATCGGTCAAAACGAATGCCCATTGATCCCAATCGATCGATGTTGGGCGTATTAATGTCCACATTTCCATTGAGACTGAGATCTCCCCAACCTTGGTCATCAGTAAGAATAAGTATGACGTTGGGAGGGGGGTCTAACGGCTTACAAGCCTTCAAAGAAAAGAGTACCAGAAAGGAGTAAAAAAGTAAGAGTATTTTTTTCATTTGATGATTTAAATAGCAATCATGGATTTTTGGAGTCAAATCCAAAAATAAACAATTAATTGACACTTGTTAAATATCGATAACCAGTCCCAGGCCAAATAATTCCCTTATTTGAAGACGCTTGATTAGATCATCGTCGTATTGTAAATGAACGATAAGACTGGCAGAAATTTTTTCATTTACCTTAAGTCGGATATTGGCATTCCACTCAAAATCAATATTTTTAATTTTATAGAGGTAGTTGAAGTAGAAGTTGAATTTGTTGTCTATACTGATGTTTTCCATAAGCTTGGACCTCATAAAACCAGAGAAAGAAGCACCCACGGACACGATACTGCTTGCACCTCTCTCAACACCAAAATATTTTTCCCCCGTGGAGAGGTTTTGGGTGTAATTTTTATTAACAAAAATTCCTCTGGCAGCCAAAGGCGAAATATTGAACCAAGCGAGATCGTTTTCCTTGTAATACCACCCCAGTCCCAATTGAATAATGGCAGGAGAGAAGATTTGGGAAACTTCTTCTTTTCGATCCTCACCATCTTCTGTATAGAACCTGTAGCCAGGAAGGATTTGTGTTTTAAAATTAAAATAAGCAGAGTAATTCCAGTAGGTATTCACCTTTTTACTCAAAACAGAATTGATCTCCAGACGATCATCAGCTTTTTTGAAAAATGAATTCCCTGAGAGATAGGTGGTACCTAATGACAGCATGATGTTATTGTCCCACACCCATTTTAGCTTATTTAGATAATTGATGTTATAATCAATCGTTAGTAGCCCCGTAACAGAATTCTCACCCCCAGACACCCAATTTTCGAAATAAGCTTGATTGAAGGTGAATTGAGTAACGCCAAAAAATTTAAAATTCTTTTTTTCTTGGTTTAATAAGTCTAGGGTATCGGCTTTTAATGAATCAATTTCTTGTTCTTGTTGGGCGTTTAGGCCTGAAAAATAAATAACCATAAATAGTTTCAATATTTTCATGTGTTTGGGCTTGTTAGATTTAATCAAAATTAATATATTGATTTGAAAGACAGTATTTGAAGGCATTTTAGCAAAAATTATAGGGATCAGCTATTTGAAAACAGCTTCTTTACAAATCCACAATACCCTACAACAAGGCAAATGAAAATCGAATAGATTTATTACAAAGGATTTGAATCGTGTAAATTTTTATCTAAATTTATACTGAATTAAATGAAGAGGATATGTTGGGATTAAACGATATTCAGTATTTATATGAATTTTTATTTTGGTTTATCACTTTTTTTATTCTCAAAAAAGTTTGGCACAAACCCGAAATAAGATTGGTATATGGCTACAGTGTAGCCTTATTTAACCTCTTGGCGGTTTTCTTTTTTTCACTGTCTTCAATTAAAGGAAAAATGAATGTGCTAGATGCTTTTGCTTTTGGGTTTTTACATGCCATGGTGGCTATAGTAATGATTACTTTAGTTCAGTTGAGCAAAAGAATTGATAAAAAGGCTTAATGCAAATTTAAACAGCTCTAAATGAAGCATTACTTTTTCTTAATGTCATTGTTTTCTCTTTCCTGTTATTCCCAGGAGTGGATCATCATTGATATTTTGGAACAGTCCAAAAAAGAGTTAATATACAAAATAGACAATGGTGAGGAGGTCAAAAGAGAAATGGTTAAGAACCCTTCTATTGTTCGCCTAATTAATGAATACCAAGCGCTGGGATACCGGCTGAAATCCGTAACCCAAGGTGTAGAATTGGAATTGAGTGGAAACTTGCCCGTGTTCAACAATCAGAATAATTTTGCGGTGACCAATTTGAATCTTTTCAACAACAACCGCGTGATGCTGTGGTTTGAAAAAGGCGAGGAGCAATGATATATGTTTTCCCATTTTAATGATTGCGGAATATTTTCAACTAAGAATTAATAGAATACCATCAATTTAAAGAAATTGTAATTTTTTTAAAAGGGATTACATTAGAGGAGATTTAAAAATAGATGAAGGTTCTTTTAATACCCGATTCCTTTAAAGGAAGTATGACTGCTGTGCAGGTTGCGCGTATCATGGAGAACTGTGTCAGGGATATTTTCCCAAGCAGCAGTTGTCTTTCTATGCCATTTTCTGATGGAGGTGAGGGGGCTTTGTGGGTTTTGAAAAACCATGTTAAAGGCAGCGAAAAAATAGCTGCTGCCACCGATGCACTTAAACGTCCAATTGACGCACCTTATTTTTGTTTTGAGGGTCAAAAAAGCGCTTGGATAGAATTGTCCCAAACAGCGGGGCTTTTGGGTATTGCCCACGAGGAAAGAAACCCCATGCAAACGTCTACCTGGGGCACCGGTAAAATGATCCTTCACGCGCTGGACCAAGGATGTAGAAAAATATATTTGGGCATCGGAGGAAGCGCGACACACGATTTTGGGACAGGAATAATCAGCGCTTTAAATGGTCTTTTCTTCGATGCAAAAAACAACAAGCTCAGACAAGGCGGTGGTTTTATATCGGATTTGAGTCGCATTGACTTATCTGAAGTCGACCCTCGTGTTTTTCAAACAGAATGGATTGTAGCCTGCGATGTTAATAACAGCCTTTTGGGTTCGTCTGGAGCAGCTCAAACCTATGCCCGACAAAAAGGGGCTTCATCGGAGATGATCGAACAGCTCGAAAAATCGGGCGCGCAATTTGCAAAAGTTGTGATGAAACAATTTGGAATTGACATCAAACCGGTCAAAGGGGGTGGAGCTGCTGGAGGGGTCGCGGCTGGACTTTATGGTTTGTTGAATGCGAAAATAGAAAAGGGATTCGATCTGCTGGCCGAATTGACGAGCCTCCACAATCGTATTGCTGAGGCAGATTTGGTTATTACCGGCGAAGGCTCTTTTGATTCCCAAAGCCTATTTGGAAAGCTTCCCTACAATGTGGCACAGTTAACCTCGAAATCGAAAACCCCAACCTTAATAATGGCTGGTCAATCTTCGGTGGGCCGAGTTCACAGCTGGCCGCATGTGGAGGTAAACAAAATTCAACCGAACGAAATGCCACTGGAGGAAGCCTTAAAGAGAGGAGAACAAAATCTCACCACAAAACTTATGGCCGTATTGGCGAATTTAAAAACGAATAACTGAAACAAATGATTTTTTCACTGATCAGTATCGTATTGGCCATTTTATGGATCGTTATTGGGACCTCCTACACTAAATGGAATCCCATAGTGGTACTCTTTACATCTGCTCTTTTATTAGCACTGTTGCTGGGGATTGCTCCTTTTGAAGCATTGGAGTTAATGTCAAAAGGGTTTGGTAAAATTGTTCAAAATATTGGATTATTAATACTTTTTGGAACTTTGATTGGGTATGCGCTGGAGCGCTCCAGAGCTACCTTATCTATTGCGGGGGGGATCCTTAATTACCTCAGCATTTTGCCATTGCCCTATGCGGTGAGCTGTGTGGGTTATTTGGTTTCTATTCCTGTTTTTTGTGATGCCGCCTTTGTTATTCTCGCCAAGCTCAACGAAACCTTATCACAACAAACAAAAACCCCTTTGGTGGGACTCACAGTAGCACTTTCAACAGGTCTTTTTGCCCCCCATGTTTTGATTCCACCTACCCCTGGTCCGTTGGCTGCTGCCGCAAATTTAAAGCTTGAAAACCTCAGTCTTTTGATGATGGTAGGGGGTATCGTGGCGCTTATATTGATCCTGGTGGGTGGGGCTTACGGCAACTACCTGATCAAGAAAAACTCCACAAGCGGTATCAGAACCGCTACTGATATGGATTGGCCAGAGGCAGAGGATCAGTTTCCAAGATTCTCATTTGCCATTTTACCGATTATAGTACCAATCGTGCTAATGGGCCTTGGGTCTTTAATGCCGTTTTTACCCAAAACCATTTTTGGCTTTTCCTTTTTACATTTTCTAACCCGGCCCACCATCGCCTTGGGTGTAGGGGTCCTTTTTGCTTTTGGTTTGGGAAAGACCAAAAGAATATTTTTTATCAAAACAACGGTTGTTAAAGGGATCAAACTGGCAACGCCTATATTGGTGATCACTGGCATGGGAGGTGGTTTGGGATCCATCATCCAGACGGTTCCTTTACAGGAATTTGCACAAAACATTACTTCATTTGAATCGTTAGGAATCGTTATTCCTTTTGCCATTGCAGCACTTCTGAAAACAGCCCAAGGGTCATCTACAGTTGCCATTATTACTGCTTCTTCCATCGTTTTTCCACTTTTACCCTTGTTGGGCTTAGATAGTGAAATGGGAAAAATATGGACGATTGTTGCTGTCGGTGTCGGTTCAATGACGGTATCTCACGCCAACGATTCTTATTTTTGGATAGTTTCTCAAATGAGCGGGATGGATGTACAAACCGCCTATAGGACCCACACAGTTGGGACTTTACTTCAAGGATTGGTGGGATTGGTAGTGGTGTTCATGGGACATTTGATATGGAGTTTATACCCGTAGTATTTTAAGATCCATGCCCTCTTTATTTGAGCCAGTGCATAAAGTTTTTTATATTGTTGAAAAATTAAAAATGCAAATCATAGAAGATGATTTTGGAAAATCCTATAAAGTAAACGATTTAAAGCGTTTCAAAAAACATCTTGAGGAGTACCATTCCTTCCGAGGGAAAGGAGATAATAGTGTTCATGAGGAGAACGGTTACTGGTTTACGGTTACGGCTACTTTTTATGACCAAATCATGGCGATGGAAGTATAATTTCCAAAAATAAGTTATGCCCCAATTACTAAACTATTTTATAACGATTTGATTAATTCAATTGATAATAAATTGAAAAATAAATTTGTAAAATCCATAATCCCAAATCACACCTTTATTCGATATTGTTGGTGGATTTCTCCATTGTTGATTTTTTTTTTTATAACAGGTTGCAGCCCAGAAAGTTCCTCTGTAAAAAGTGTTTCCACTGTGCCCTCATCAGAGCCTGAGGAAGCATCCACATTAACTGAAGAAAAAGAGACCCATCACCCTTTTTTAATTGTCACCAAAGACATGTTTCCATCGCTTATAGAAAAGTCCAACGCCGATCCATGGAAATCCATGAAAGAAGATGCCTTGGAGCAGGCGAATGGATCTATAAATTCAAACCATTACGGAACTTTGCAAAAGCACATTGGTGCTTTGGCATTGGCCTACATACTCGACCCTCCCAAAAGATTAGAGTATGCCAATAAAGTAAGAGATGTCATTCTCAACCGATATTCAACCTTAGACATAAGAGAAAGTTCAAGCTGGGGGAATGTAGTTCCTAATCTGGGCTCATTTTTTTGCGCTATAATCGCTTTGGACATTGTGTATGACGCACTGTCTTTAGAGGACATAAACAGATGTGAATCTTTGATTTCAGAGCGGATTTTTAGGGTTAATACAACAGGCTCGTGGAAAACAGCACGCTACGGGACCCATGGCACCTGGCAAATTTATAAAGGCGAGTTAACTACCCCAGATGACCGCTATTATCAAGCACTTCTCAATCAGATTACTCCGGATGGAGTGAGTCCTGTAACCAATACTTATGCTTGGTCCCGTGTGGGCGGTGGGGACAGCCGGATTTCTAAATCCGGTTATATGGATGTGCTCGAGTTCACCGGGATAGACCGGCGGTATTACAACAATGACCGCTTACAAAAATTTATGCGTTGGATGTTTGGATCTAGTGTAAACCCTGCAAAAGAGCTTTCCATTATTGGAGACATGCTCCCGACAGAGGGTTTGGGAAACTCCCTTTTACACAGAAGGGTGGTTAACTTTGACCATGAGGCTTCGACCTATGCGGCTTGGTTCCATAAAGGTGTTCCTGCTGTTGGACATGTTTTGACTTATATTCTACCGCAAAATCCACTGCCCGAACCCGTGGTTCCTGCCAGTAAAATTTACCACAATGGAGGGGCCTTTTTCAGAGACGAAACCGACAGTAGCGCTGGACTCCATGCTGTATTGTACAACATCAAGTCGCAGAGTGAATGGCATACCCACAACGAGGTAAATGGCCTTTCTCTTTCGGCCTTGGGCAACAGATTATTGGTGAATGGAGGGCGATTGGGCGCCCCGACCCGGCCTGCCCAATTAAATAACACATTGACCATTAATGGAGAGAATCACGATGGATTCCATGGCGCCGGAATAGTTGCAGGATTTACCACAGATGGATTAGATTTTGCCCAGGGAGACGAAGGGGAAGCGATTCGCAGCGCTGACCATTCTAGGAATATGATGTTGGTAAAGACCACTCCAGAGGCCAATGGATATTTTATTATTTATGATGAAGTGCTAGCAAGTTCTGGGGATCGCATCAGAAATAACTTTCATCCTGCCAGCCAAAATAATATCACCACCACAGAGGACCGCCGTGAATACACTGCACCGATTGATCATTACCCAACGGTGCCAGCGGGTGAGGTCACTTTCTATTACCTGGATCCCCCGGATGCAGTAAATATTGAGAAAGTTCCTTCGGCTGTTCCAGACCGTTATCCTGACTATCCGGATCACAATCGACTGGAATCTTTATATTCGGCGAATGATAGCGGAGAAAAAAATATCATCACACTCATATTTCCCCACAATCATTTGGTGGGCAAACCCAGCTTTCAAAAACTGAATTCGGAAGACTATGACGGAGTAAAGTTTACTCAAGGTTCGGTAACAGATTATATCGTTTCTTCAGAGCATAATATTGTGGATTTTGAAGGCTCGACGTTCGCCGGAAAACTCTGTTGGGTAAGGAAAAATGACGCTACCCTAAATTCATTTTTTGTAAAATCAGGAACAAGTTTTTTAAATGATGGCTATGGCTTTGAATCAAATAGTCCAATTACTATTTATGTAAAAGGATCTAAGGGATCAGTATTTACTGAGGGAGCCACCTTAAAACTAAAAGGGAACCAGTTGGCAAGGGTGAGTTTTGATGATAATGTAACGCTCATCAATACTACCGATGATTATACAGAAGTTGTATTAGAGCGCGGGACTTATACCTTTGAATAATTGTACTAACTCAACTTTACTAATTGGTTTTTAAATCGGTTTGTGAGTTCTTATTATTTTTTAGTTAATTTTATTTTAATCATACCATAAATCAAATTTCAACGAATGTAAAAAAAATCACCGAGAGAGGCATTGAGTTATTTGAAAGGGAGACATGGCTACTTTTTTAATGAACTGATAGATGACAATTATGTATGGACCTTTCCAGAAAAAGATCACCCATTATCTGGAGCACATACAAGAAAAGTAGCAATGATGCAAAACTTTGCCAAAAGTCCACAGCTTTGGGGTAATTTTAAGGTCACTCTAGACTTTATGATCGCAGAGGGAAATAAGGTTTTTAAAAAAATAAATGCATCCGCAGAGGGATGGATATAATTTTTGGGCATTATTTTGAAGTAAATGACCATGGTTAAATTACTACCATGATGATCTTAGATGACTCACTGAGCATGCACAATGCGTTGAAGTCTCAAGAATACTTTTCTCTATTTGCTAAATCTGTAAAGCTCAGTATGACTGGGCTTTTTTTAATCAAAAAATTTGAAAAGCGCTGTGGGTTGTATTTAAAAATCAAATATGGGTCGGCTAAGAAGCGACCATTTTAGGTTAGATACTTTTGAGTGTGGTCTATTTTGGTAATTTTAATGTATTAGTAGCACGGTCGTAATCTTCTCTTGAAAATACTTGCGTCCATTTTGTTTCTCCACTGTAGATGGCCAAATAGGTGACATCTTTTTCCTTTGTAGCGGCGTGCCAGTGTTCCACATTGGCACGAGTTCTGATTATATCTCCTACTTTAGACGAATAGGATTCTTTCCATTTTCTTGATAATAGCCCGACTAATCTACAACGACCAAAACTTGTGATTCGGAATGTTTGTACCAATCCAAGGTTGAATTCGCGCTAAATGTGGCCTTAGTAATATTAAAGCTTAGATTTCCATCGGCTTGTAAAATTCTATTCAATCATGCCTCACCCAAATAATGCGTGTTGGGCGCTTTGGTTCCTTGATCCATTTAGGAATTTAAGTTGTATTGTGAATTTTGAGCCCAAACAGCAAATAGAAATATAAAAAAAGGGAATTTTTTTTCACAAATTAAGTAAAAAAAATAATCGAGCACCCTAATTTACGCCACCAAGCATTATTTGAGAGGATTATTTTAATTTTTACCCTACAAGTACCTGGATTAATGGTCTTTAGGAAAGCTAATTAAACTTTAAAAAACGATCAATATCTCCCACCATGGATTTATCTCCACAATATAGCGGGCAACGTTGGTGCAATTCTTCAGGGGAAATATCCAATATCCTGTTTTTTCCTTCGGTAGCAGCGCCTCCAGCTTGTTCGGCAATGAAGGCTATGGGGTTACATTCGTAGAGCAACCTTAATTTTCCATCGGGATAGGATAAGGTAGGAGGATACAAATACACGCCTCCACTGATCAGGTTTCTATGGAAGTCGGAGACTAATGATCCTACATATCTAGCGGTGTAGGGCCTTTCGTTTTTGTCTTCTTGACAATACTTAATGTACTTTTTAATGCCTTGCGGAAAGTGTACGTAGTTTCCTTCATTGATGGAGTAAATGTTTCCAGCGGCAGGAAATTTTAAATTGGGATGAGAAAGATAGAAAGTTCCGAGAGCGGGGTTTAATGTAAAGCCATTGACACCGTATCCAGTGGTATAAATCAAAATGGTCGACGTACCATAAAGAATATACCCAGCAGCGACTTGCTTTGCACCTTTTTGAAGAAAATCTGCTGCAGATACTGGCTGATCACTTGGAGTTATTCTTCTGTAAACAGAAAATATGGTGCCTACAGAAACATTGACATCGATGTTGGAGGAGCCGTCTAACGGATCGATGAGAACCACATAATTATTACGTTTATTATCGTTTTCACTTGAAATTGCGATAAAATCGTCTTCCTCCTCAGAGGCAAATCCGCATACAATTTGTCGATTAATCAGGGCTCTTTTAAAGGCCTGATTGGCATATACATCTAATTTTTGCTGTTCCTCATTGGAGTGATTTTTTTGATCTGTCGCACCAATAATATCGACCAAACCTGCTTTGTTTACTTCGTGATTTACGGCTTTGGAAGCCAGCCTTATTGCGTTTAGTAATCTAGACAATTCTCCCGTTGAGTATTCAAATTGGTTTTGATTTTCTATGATAAATTCACCCAAAGTTTTCATTGGTGATATGGTATTGTTATTCGGCTGCAAAAGACTGATTTATGATGAATAATAACTGTAAATATAAAAAACGATTACACCAAAATGCTATAATCTATTAATGATTGTTACAGTCCTAAAATTCATGGCCTAAAAAGCCTATTTGTATTATGAGCTTTGAGGTGATGTACTTATAAAAAGCTAAAGCATTTCCATGAATTAGAAAATTTCTTCTGGTTTAAAGGTTTTAAATAATTCTGTTTTTTTTGATTTGATTTCGCTTATCATCTTTTTGGCTAATGTTGATACATCCAAAGGCTTTTGAGATTTGAGTAGCCTGATCTTATTAAAACTTTTAAAAATAGGGATGGCTATTTTTTCATAAGTCCTTGACAATTCTGTTGGTCTTATGAGAATTGGGGGCTGATAAATATGAATTTTTTGAAACTTTAGAAGCTTTACCGATACTTCGAGCTCCCCCTTAATTTTTGGATAGAAAAATAAAGATTTTTGGTCGGCTCCAATGGATGAAACCAATGCGTAACGTGATATGCTATTTTCTGCGGCCATTTTGGCAAATTCGTATTGGTAGGTATAGTCGACTAAATATTGATTTTTTTTACTTCCAGCTTCTTTAATTGTGGTTCCAAGGGCGGAAAACAATACATCGCCTTTAATCAAATCTTTGTAGTCTGCAAGTCTTGAAAAATCGATTTTATGGATCATCAATTTATCGTGGGAATAATGGGGGGTTTTTCTGACAAAAATGGATATTTTATCAAAAGCATTATCTTCTAATAACTGGGCTACTATTTGTTGACCCGTGGCGCCAGTCGCACCGATGACAATGGCGTGTAGTTTTTTCATAGGGTTACTAGATTTTAAACCTGGATCAGGAACACAAATCATCGAAGATTTGCTTCCTGCAATCCCTGCAAAGTCGGGCAAATTCGCTGTTGTTGTAAATGCCACTCGACCATATAAAATCGATTTCTTTGTTACAGCTATTACAAAAATGTTTGTTGCTGCTGTTGAGTTCTTTCATTAAACGACAACTTTTGATGCTTTTGCTTGGTTTTTTTATTCCCCGAATATTTGAATATTCAATCCGACCCGTCTCGAGCTACATTGGGCAGGAGGATATCCCTACATTTTAAAAATCAGCACCCCAAGTAATACAAAAACTGCTATTAGTAGAACCGAAAAAGCAATTTGATATATGTAAAAGTTTATGGGCTTTTCAGAAGGTTTTATACTTTCCGATTCACGGGTTTCCAAGATGGAACCAAACATGACTAATAAAACAGGAGCAAATAAAACGCATCCAATGATAAATAACTGAACGTCATTCATTTCTTTGGAAGGGTATTTAGAAAAATGCCATAAATAATTATTGTTGGGACCCAGATAGATACATACTGCCCCATTTCTTTATCTCCGGAGAACCAGAGATATACAGAGAGAATAAAACTAAGGAATGCTGAGGTTAAAATTACAATGTCTCTTTTTCTCATTTAAACAACAATTTATTTAAATGTACAAAAACTAAATTGATATATAATTATAAAGCGATATTGTAATGATCTGCAATTAAAAATAATGACCTAGTTATCTTCTAACTAAAATCGGTTCAAGAATTCAAACTGCAAAAGTGTTTAACAGTTAAATTGTTGATCATCCTTTTAGTCAGTTTATATATTAAAACCCTAATCGTTAAGGATTGGTAATTGACTTTATTTTGCTAGCGAGTGGAGTTGCATGGGTTTAAAAAAAAATCCTGAATAAGGGCAAATAAAGATATGCTAAAAAAAGACTTACATTTACATATTGCTATTCACGTAGTAATTTTTGCTTAAAAGGTATGATTAGTATGGTTGCTTCTCATATCTTTTTTGTTTGTACAGGTATGAGTTGAATGCCTAGTTTAATGTTTAGGGATCACTTTCTTTTACTTCTGTTGACGTAATTGTCATAGGAAGCCCTCTTATGGAGCAAAGAGCAACCTACAGTTGAAAACAGAAAGAGGCTCAACAAGAAAAAAATTAAAACTTTTTTCATTTAATTAGATAAACCTTTGTTAAGGTAAGAAAAGTTTAGAGGGTTCACATTTAAACTAAATTATATTTTACTAAGCCATATTGTTGTCAACTAATTAGACTTATCCTTTTTTATTTAACATTGTGTTAAACTTAACAAAACATTGTTTCAGTGTTTATTTTTCAAATATAAGTATGTTAAATTAATAGTTTGGTTTAAACCTCTCTTGCTTCTTACAAAAGGGGTTTTATATTTTTTCTTTCTGGCCATTTCTAATTCAACAACTCTACAAATGATGTGGTGGATTAAATTCATTTAGATTATTGAAGTAAGCTCTATTCAATTCTTTAAACTATTATAGATATAAAAGCATATTGGTAATCGACTTTGTTAATGCGAAGTATAGGGGGTGATTGCGTTTAAGAGCAATTGAATTGTTTTAAAAAAATACCCTCCACAAGGGAGGGTTAAATTGTTTATTTATTTTCTTCTTGATATAATGCAAATTCTTTAAATATTGACGTTGGGTCAACATAGCAACTGGTCTTGGTTATTTTTTCACCCTCCCATTCCCATCTGCAATGACAGGGGTAAGAATACTCCTCCCCACTTATTTTTGATTTGGCAGACCAAATAAAATCGTGAAAGGTTTGAATGCTTCCATCAGCAAAATAGCCAGTATATATTTTTCTTTCATTATGCTTAATGTTATCAAAGATTACGGAATGAAAATTATATCCCTCAATGATTCCATCAACGTCGTACACTAAATCATTAAAATAGTGTTGGCTGTCTGAAGTAAAATAATCTCTTGCAACATCAAAGCTGCCAGCTAAATATGAATCGGCTAACTTTTCAACAATTTCAGATTTTTTGTCGTCATTTTGAATTTGACCATAAGTTTTATCCTTTTTATCTGACTGTGTGTTACTGTTGCAGGAAAATATTAAAAGACTTATGATAAATAATAGTTTTTTCATTTTAAATAATTTGTGATTAATAGTTGCTAATATAACAAAACCCTTAAAACGTAGTTAAATACAACTTTTCGAGGATTTTCCGTATTTGTAAATAGGATTTTTTATGCTTTAGCAAGCATTTCCGATACACAAAAACCCATTCTTTTTTGGCATAATGCTGCTGTAAATACATCACCCTTTACATTGCATTAGACTGAATGCCGCAACTGCTGCAATCCCTTGCTGCTGCCATATTAAAAAATAAATGTAACACATATTAACTAAGATTCAATAGTATGTGTGACACCCATTCATAGTAGACCTAAATTCCCTTACTTAATAGTTATATATATGTAACCCTTTAATAAAAGCCATGGAGTATAAAGATGAAAAAATAAATTTAAGGATTGAGCCATCAATCAAAGAAACACTTTTAGTAAAAGCAAAAGCAAAGAAGATGTCTCTTGCAAAATATTGCAGAGGAAAACTTACAAGGGATCTAGTAACCTAAAATAATTTATAGAAGGGCAGTACAGCGTAGCCTTTTCTGTCGCTGATCCAATCGCCCCTTTTTTAAACACATGAAAAACATATGTTAATCATATGAATTTGCGATGCGATGGCATATTAAAATAATAGATAAATAATTTAACATGGCTTATGGAGATAGATCCGAATGTGCCAAAAAATGGTTAGCCGCAAATTATACTGATATAAATCCAGACATGGGTGAAAAGAAAACCCAAACTTTAGAACAGTGGATGCTAATTAAAGTCCCGGTGCTAGGGAAAATAGAAAGAAGTATTATGGGTTTTGAAAAAGAGCACACTCATAAATAGGGAGACCAAAAGGATCACCCAATAAAAGTAGTATTAAGGTCAGGGAACTATTTGAATACAACATTTTAGAGAATTACGAACAGTTGAAATTTTCTGAGGTGTGTAATAATTGAATAAAAGAAAAAATTCTCACGTTAATGAATGGCTTTACACTTGATTCGATCCTTTATTTAAACTCTAATTTTCTGTTCTATAGAATTAAAAACCTCTTTTACCTCATTATTTAATTCATTAGACACTTTAATAATTCTCTTTATAAAAACTCCTTTCTTAATCTCTTTATTAACATATTTAATTGCTTTTTTTGCCATGGCATCTCCTTTTTTTTCAATTGCAAGCCAAGAACTAAATTGTTTAACGTTAGTATATCCTCTAGTCAAGAGATCTCTTATGAATGTTTCGTCAACTTGACCATTTATAATTTCCCAATTCGTATTGGGGTCTCCCTTTTTACCATCAAAAGAATAAATATCATTTAGATGCATCTCCAAAGTAAGCTTATTTTCAGAAATAAAAAAAATTAATTCACTTGAAACTTTATAATTTGAAGTTGTGTTTTGCGCTGTTTGAATTATCTTTGGACTCATTTTAAAACCTCTTTCTACAATTATTTTATTTTCATCAACATATTTGATTGCATCTGAAGGTGACTCAAAATTTTGCCCAATCCATTCTTTGACTAAAGAGAGAATTTCTACTTTAGATAAACTTTTCAGAATGTATGATTTTTTAAAACCATACAAGTCTTTTGAAAGATCTTGAGAAATAGACGAAAATGAAATTAAAAAAACAGTAATTGATAAAAATAATCTCACGATTTAAAAAGTTTAAAATCAAAAAGTTATTTGACTTTCTCCATTATGTAGTTCACAGAATCATCTTCTTCATTATATACAAAAGCTATTTTATAACCATTGTTAACAAGAAGATTAACAACACCCATTATTCCGTTGAATGAAAACTTTTTACCATCATCATCTAAAACGTGTCCTTTACTAATATCCTTAATTCTGGCTATTTGTCCATAATCCAAAAATACTTTTATTTGAAATGGTTTCAATAATTTTCTTGTAAAATTGATCCTAATATACTTAGCATCCAACTCGGAAACAGGAATACCATTTACAGATTGAGAATATGAAGTTATGGTAAATAAAAA